>CAZYZC010000101.1:0-5187 GCA_964650985.1 uncultured Planctomycetia bacterium
AGATTAAAACCGTCCAAAACACTATACACTATCGACAGGCTCAGGACTTGATCCCGAGCTATGTCGAGGGATCAAGCTTCTTCCAGAAATCTTCGCTTCTCTGCGGTTCGGCGTAAGCGCTTTTTGCGTAATAATAAACGTCTTTGTCTGAGGATACGACCCTCAGGTTCCTCCTCTGTCTCTCCGGAACCTTGTCTATGTACTTTTTTATGTAATTATCGGCGTTCTTGGCGGCTACGACGGTAAGCTTAGAGTTGTTCTGACGGTCGATACCCAGATGCTCCCTGGTAGAATCGAAGACGAGCACTATCGGATCGCCGCGAAGTCTTTGAAAATCCTCCAGATAAGCTATCAGCTCCACAGCGGCTTCGATAGACCTTTCCCCGTCGTCGTTTATCCGGGAACTGTCGCTGCGAATGAGATTCCAGCCGTCGATTATTATGGGCATCTTCGTAAGTTTTCCCCTGCAGGGAGGCTTCGCACCAAGTTATAAGTGTTAGGTTAGGATAAAAATTACATGACCTCGGACAACGACTTCAGTTCTTTAAGTAATATCTGATACAGCTCGACGGAGCTCTTGATGAGCCATACCGTGAGTACAAGAAGCAGGACCGTTATTACAATCTTATGCCACCTTTTGAAAGACGGGCTCTTCCATACCAGAGGAAGCGCGAACGGGCCGGCCGCGAGGATAAGGACAAAGATGACCAGCGGCCTAAGGTACCATCTGACCCGGTTCCCGTCGCTCTGCACGGTCATGTCTTCGCCTCTTTTTTCAGAGCAGACGCAAGGTCCTTCTCACTGACGACCCTCATCTCCCTTAATACTTCGCCGAGCCTTACACCCCTGCGCCAGTGAAGGACGAGCGCTTCATCAAGTTTTTCCTCGGTTACCAGGCCATCCTTTAACAGCCTCTGCCCCAGAGGGCTGTAGCTTTCCGGCCTTGAATCTTTGATCTTATAGACAACGGCTTCGTTCTGCGCCCCGGAATTCGGCTCCCTCCTATCGGCCATGAACTTCGACCCCTCAAAAGTCTTCAGGTATCTCTTTACCTCAGCGACCTTTTCGTTTATTTCGATGACGTTCTTGAAATCCGATGATCTGGTATTGTTCGCGACGGCTATAGAGATGCTCATGAGAGGTATCTTCTTTATATTGTGCGTCCTGTCGCGCGCTACGACATACCCATTCTTCCTGTCTTCCGCGGAATAATGGAACGGCATGATACGGTTGAACGTCTGTATAAAGTTGCTGCAGATCTCGCGATAACGGTTAGGCGTCGTAAGGAATACGAAGTCGTCACCGCCTATATGCCCCAGGAAGTCCTTCTTATTTCCGAACTTCGAGACGGTGCTGTACAGCATGTAGGCCGTCTGCATTATCGCCCGATCCCCGCGGACATATCCGTAAGTATCGTTAAAATACTTGAAGTTATCGATATCGATATAGCCGAAAGAGAAATCCTCTAGCCCCTTCATCCTCTCCTTGATCGTCTCTTCTATTATCCTGCCTCCGGGCAGGCCGGTAAGCGGAGTGGAGTAGAAGCTGTACTGGCTGCGCCTCATAGCCATTTCGATACGGACCCGCAGGTCCAGGGGATCCGGCGGCTTTATAAGATAGTCGTCCACGCCCTGCTTTATATTTAACAGGTGCGAACGAAGCTGCCTTTTGTCTATGAGAGTAATTATCGGTATGAACGCCGTCAGAAAGTCGTCCTTCAAAAGCCTGCAGATCTCAAGCTGACGGGCGTTGGCGCTATGGACATCCACTACTATCACGTCCGGCGAGGATTTTTTTATAGGCGCTATATCGGATACGGGGTCTTGTGAAATCAGAACCTCATACCCCCATCCGTCAAAACAAAACTTCAGGACGTCGCTTAAATTTTTATCCGAAGATATTATCAATATCTTCTTCGCTTCGCGCATCCTTTTTCTATTCCTTTGACGAACCGAAGCCTTTTAGCATCCCGCCGAGACTTTCAGCTGTCTTTTTAGCGGCATCGGTAACGCCTTTGGCGCCGGTTCCGCCGCCCGCCAGTGTAGCCGTGGCTCCCGCCATGGCCGTGGTCACAGTGGCCCGGGCTGCCGCTACTGTCTTTTGGGCCGAGGCAAGACTGCCGGATACGGATTTTGAAAGCGACCTGACGTCAAAGTTCGCCAGGTTGGCTATCGCGGTACCGCCAAGCGCCTTGACTACTATCAAGCTCACCAGGGTATTAGGGTTGTCGATGTTTGTATAAGTGTCGTCAATATTGATATTGAACTCCTTTATCGAAGGCGTCTGGCCCGAGTAATCCTTATAAACCGCTTTGCCTATCTTGAGCTTCAAAAGGTCTATCTTCATCTTCATCGGCTTGCCGCTCTTATCCTCGACGGGTTTGCCCTGCTTTTGCGCGGTTAGCGCCTTCAATGAATCCAGGTTCAGGCTCCCGTTCTTATTCTTGATCACGACAAACTCGGCCAGATTTATTCTCACCTCTTTCAGGTGAATGGTCCCGCCCAATATCGCCGGCAGGTCATATGCTACATATATCTCCGGCATGTTGACCATTACCGGATCGGTGAAACCTTTCGGATTATACAGTTTAAGGCCTCTTATATTCACTATGCTGCGCAGGATCCCGGCGCTAAAACCTGACATCGTGAGGCGCAAGCCGGTCACCATCTCCGCGCCTTTTTCTACGGCCGTCTTTATAGCCACATCTTTGACTACCGATGCCGCCACCATCACCGCGATAACTACAATCGCCACCGTTATCAACTTCTTCATGCCGCACCTCCGGATTTTCTAGTGCAAAATCTGATCCCGATCCGCCGAAGGCGGAGAAGGGCCTACCTCTATACCTAGCTTATCTCCAGCTCTATTTTGTGAATCAGGTCGGATATCTCTTTTATCGTGGAAACCGGGAGAAGTTTTGAATGCTCAATATCCGTCCTAAGGGACTTTAAGGAAGTCACCAGCCGCTTCAGGGTGGCCATCCTCTTTCTGTGCCTTGCTTCGTCCGGCTCGAGTTCCTCTCTCTGCTTCATAAGGCTGGTGAGATCCTTCTTGACGAGGCCGGCATCTCTTCCCATCTCAAGGACCTCCCGCCTCAAATGCGCGTAATCTCCGCCGTCGAGGATCTTCTTGCTCTTGGCCAGCCGCAGTATGTTTATCGCGTCATAGGTAGGCACCGAAGCCGGATCTTCGGGAGATACGGCCGCCCTTTCCACATAATCGGGTTCTTCTTTTTCCAGGAAGTAATACGATTTGAGCAGCTTCATCGCGGTAGGTTTTTTTATGCCGATCTCTTTTGCCGTATATGCGTCGAAAGTATTATAGCCCCAATCCTTATAGAGCCTGTCCCGCCATACGGAGTAGAGCGACTGTCCCAGGTCGAACCAGGAGGTCTTGAAAGACTTCGCGCTGGACAGGACCTTGTGCCTTGCCGATCCCTCTTCCGCGCTTTCGAGCTTTCGGTCTATATTTTCCATGGTACGCGTATTCAGTCTGGCCATACCGGGATTATATAACAGATTTAGGTATTTTTAAAGATGAATCTGATATATAATATCGCCATGAAAAAGATGATTCTTTCGTCCGCCTTATGGGCGGTCTCTTCCATACTGACTTTCACGCTCTTCCTCGCCATGCTATTTTTTACGATCGTGCTGTATCCATTCGACAAACAAAGGCGCGTGCCTCACGCGCAGTGTTTCTGGTGGTCCGATATGATCATAGCCCTTAATCCCTACTGGAAAGTAAAGATAGAAGGGCTTGAGAATATCGACCATAAGAAAACCTATGTGATAATCGCAAACCACCAGTCGCTGGCGGATATAGCGGTTATGTACCAGACAAAGATGCAGTTCAAATGGGTCGCGAAAGCGTCTCTATTCGCTATACCCGTGCTCGGCTGGTCGATGTCTTTGGGTAAGCACATAAAATTGGAGCGCGGCAGTTTTTCAAGTATAAAACATATATACAAGGAGGCTGCTGCCTGGCTCAGGGGAGGAATGTCGGTCCTCTTCTTTCCGGAGGGAACAAGGAGCGAGACCGGAGATCTGAAGGATTTTCAAAACGGGGCTTTTAAGCTGGCCATAAGGGAAAAGGTACAGGTGCTGCCTATAGCGATAAGGGGTACCGCCGGCGCCATATCCAAGGGAAACTGGCTATTCACGTCGAAAGTCCCTGTGAGCCTCAAGGTGCTCCCGTCTATCGACGCGTCCGAATTTCATATTTCTGATTTCGCAGCCCTGCGGAACCGGGCGCGGGAAGCTATAGAAAAAGCTTAGAATTACTTACCTTTCTTGATCGGAACTCCCCACACGTTCTTCGCATATTCGGCTATTGCCCTGTCGCTCGAAAAATATCCGGACTTCGCCACGTTAGAAATGGACCGCTTCAGCCATTTATCCCTGTCAAGGTAAGCCCTGGAAACCTCATCCTGCTTCAAACAATACGCGTCGAAATCGGCGCACACGAAGAAATAGTCCCCTTTTATTAGCGACTTCACTATGGGGTCAAACAGGCCGAAATCTACCGGCGACAGGAAGTTCGACTGTATCAGCCTGAATATCTCCGATAACACCGGCGAATTCTCTATGTACTCCATCGGATCGTAATCGTCCGCGCGCAGGGCCTGGATCTCGTCCGCCTTGAGGCCGAAAGTAAATATATTGTCCTTTCCGACCGCCTTGGCTATCTCGATATTGGCTCCGTCGAGAGTGCCTATCGTAAGGGCGCCGTTTACCATGAACTTCATACAGCCGGTGCCCGACGCTTCCGTTCCGGCCGTCGATATCTGCTCCGACAGGTCGCTGGCCGGGAATATCCTCTCTGCCAGGGATACGCGGTAGTTCTCCAGAAAAACCACCTTCAGCTTGTCGCCTACCGCCTTGTCCTTATTTACGACGCCGGCCACGCTGTTTACGAACCGTATTATAAGTTTGGCCATGTAGTATCCCGGCGCCGCCTTGCCGCTCATGATAAAGGTGCGCGGCAATATGTCGGCTTTCGGGTTGGCCTTTATTTTGAGATATTGGGAAAGTATGTAAAAGGCGAACAGAAGCTGTCTCTTGTATTCGTGGATCCGCTTCACCTGCACATCGAACATCGAGGCAGGATCTATCGCCAGGCCTCTCGTATCCTTTATGTAAGCCGCCAGCTCTTTTTTATTGGCGTCCTTAACGGCGCCCCACTTCC
>CAZYZC010000102.1:0-5182 GCA_964650985.1 uncultured Planctomycetia bacterium
ATGAAGATGAGGATAAGATCGAAGACGAGACGGTCGGCACCTTTGAGCAGTGCCCCATTAAGCTGGCATGGGCCATCACGATCCATAAAAGCCAGGGGCAGACATTTGATAAGGTCATTCTAGACCTTGGTCATGGGGCTTTTACTCATGGGCAGGTATATGTAGCTCTAAGCAGATGCACTCGGCTGGAAGGTATACGGCTTAAGAGACCAGTCATCCATAGCGATATCATATTTGACCGGCGTATATATGAGTTCAAGGATCGCTTTGCCAGTTTGCTTTGATATTGGGTAGGAATACGTGGACGCTCCAAAAAAATACACCCTATAGGCTGTACCAAAATAGGACGTCTACGAATACTTCTGTGGGAGATTATCCATATCCTATTCGTCATCGCATGCCGATTTGTTGCGATGTTATGGAGAAGAACATGGGTAAGTGTGATAAAAAAGTGAGCGGGCCACTCAAGGGCCAGGGGGCAAGCCTTTATATCCGATATCTGCTGCCGCGAGTAAAATAATAATTTTCTGTCATTCTTCCGACTATTTTTGCTTGACCTGACTCTATCAAGGTGGTATCATCTACACAGCCACAAAGGAGTGGTAGGAATATGAAGGAACCAAAATAGCGTATTTTAAAGTTAGGCAACCCCAAGTGGGTTGCTTTTTTATTCTAAGATTGAAAAATAGGAGATTAAATATGAGAACTAAATATTTAGCTTTTTTACTCTGCGCGTTTATATTATCCGGTTGTGCGGATGCGAGCTATATGAGAAGACAGGTTCAAGATGATAAAGGCGATAGACTTACCGTAGGAACGGTACAAAAAAATATTTCTATAGGGATGCCTTCCGCGGAAGTAGCTCAAGTGCTGGGAGCCCCCAATATAGTATCGACCGATGAAGAACGGCGTGAGGTGTGGATTTATGACAAAATTGCGACCGATACTGTATATTCAGATAGCCGCGCTGGAATAAAGTTCCTGACCATTGGACAAGCTGGCGCTCAATCAACCAACCAAAGAACATTAACCATAGTTATTAAATTTGATAAAGAAGGCAAAGTTCGCGACTTTGCATATCATACTTCCAGCTTCTAAGGAGATACTTATGAAAAAAACAGGCTTAATTAAGATAGGTATCGTCGGTATATTATGTCTGAGCATGGTTGGCTGCATGACTATTCCCAAGGGGTTTCTAAAACCATCAGAGAAATCTCTTGAAAATCGTCAATTGCAGATGAGGCAATATGACACTAAAGATGAGACAAAAATTATTACATCAGTCGCAGGTGTGTTACAAGATCTTGGTTTTACATTGGATGATAGCGAAACTGATTTAGGATTGGTTGTCGCATCGAAAAAGGCGGACGCAGTAAGCGGAGGGCAAATGACCGTTGCATTCATCTGTGATGTACTAGCTGCCGCTGGCGGTACCTACTCTAATAATATGGCCCAATGCGATAAGGAACAGAAGGTAAGAGCTTCTGTGATAGTGCAGCCCTCTCTTGACGGGAGTAAGATAGTTGTTCGTGTTACATTTCAGAGGATTGTTTGGAATATGAGCAATCAAATTAGTAGAGTAGAGACTATCATTGAACCACAGATATATGAGAAATTTTACGAAGCATTATCAAAAGCAATATTCTTGGAGGCTGAAAAAATATGAAAAAATCTAAAAAGTATGGTGGTATTTTTATTGTATTGTGTTTACTATTTATCGTGTCCGGATGTGCAACTACCGCTAACAAAGCTTTTGAAACCAATGAGAGCCAGGTAAAGCTAAGAAGCATGCAAACCAGAGCTTTTGACACGGCCGATAAGAAAAAAATGATGCAGACCGTAATAAGTACTATGCAAGATCTGGATTTTGTTATTGATAAGGCAGATCTTATGCTAGGCTCGGTTACAGGCTCCAAGTTCTTAAATCAAGCGATTATTGTAATGACAGTTACTGTTAGACCAAGAGGCGAAACGCAGCTGCTAGTAAGAGTAAACGCTCAATATGGGATTACTTCTATAGAAGATCCAGCAACTTATCAAGATTTCTTTGTATCGTTGGAAAAATCCTTGTTCTTAACGGCTCAGCAAGTTGATTAGTTTAGAGCTGTCTTGAAGTATTGACAATAGCCGTTTATGTGATATACTTCTGTTTGCAGTTAGTAGTACGTCCCGAGTTAAGAAGGGGCAAATCCTGGACGTTAAAAAAGTAAAACCTTCGCGAGTTATGGTGTGACTCTCGAGGGTTTTTGTTTTTACATGACAGGTACGGTCTGGAGTTTTAAGACCGATAAGATATTTATAGCAGCATAGATTTGATTGGGCAGTTTAGATGTGTGGTTTAGTTTTAAGTGACTTTCAGTCCTGTGTTTCAAGGGGGAACCTGGATGATATTTTCGACTTTGTCGAAAATATCAAAAGTAAAACCTTCACTGGCCATATTGTGGCTGGTGAGGGTTTTTTGTTTTCTACAGAAAAAAGGAGGGGGTTCAAATGCGAACGATATTTGTGTTTTTCGTAGTCACGCTGCTTTTTGTTTCAGTAGCATTTGCGGCAGATCAGAAGCTGGAAGAGCAGTTAAAAATCATTTACGAGAAAGCCGAAAAGGCAATTCAGGAGGATAAGATCCAGGAGGCTGATTTCTGGCTTGCGCGTTATATGGGGTTGACGGCTTTTGATGAAACAACAGAAAGAAGCTATACGGACCTGTATCCGTTATTTGAAGAAAGAAAGGATCTAGTGCCTACCGCGTTTCTTTCGGGTAAATATTCCAATGATTTTATAGAATTTTTTATCCTGGGTCCATGTGTGCTTTGGGGTATACCTGAAAAAGGTGTTAGTGAGGATGTTTTTGAATTTCAGGTAAGAGGAGACTCGGAAAAGGATTATTACGCGGCGATCGTTATATCTCCCAGGTTAGAATCATGGAGTATCTTAAAGAAGGATAATATTTCAAAAGCTATTATTCCTTTGGTTTCTTCTGAAAAAGCTCCTTTTATAGTTTCCGGGAAATTGAAGGACGGTAAACCTGTAAAGCGTTTCACCAGGTATAACATCGACACAGACGGTAAGTTTCTGCAGTACATTTGGCCGATAGAGTTTTATGATCTGAACGGGGATGGCGTGCCGGAGATATGGATCCGTTATAACGTGGCATGGGCCGATGGATTTTCCCAGCGGCTGGATATCTATCAAATTAAGAATGATAAGGAATTGATTCTCTTGAAGAGGTTTGAGGGAGAGGCTGAAGGCATAGCGCGGAGGCTAAAAGATGGCTTGGTAGAGGTGGGAGAGGGCTTTACCGACAAGGAAGCCACGGGACATTTAGGTTACGACGAGCACCATATTCAGACATTTGAATATAAGAATGGCGATTTTGTTAAGATCTCCGAAAAAGATATTCCGCATATCTTATGGAGCAAGGATTGGACAGAATACTATTTTGGTGATTAACGCATTGACGAAGAATCTATGGCGAGGGTGATTATTTAACAAGTATAGAAACGGCATGGACGATATCTGTCGAAAGGAGAGAGCCAAGGTTATGTCGCCTGGAGAAGCCGATAAATATATTTAGCAATTAACTGGTTTAAAACGAAAGGAATATGGCAATGGAAAGTGGGAGCTTTTTAAAAAATACTCAGATAATCATTCTGGGAGTTTGTATTGCGGTAGCGACGATAGCTTCAAGCGTAATACTGTCAGGCGGGTTCTTAAAAGTTATGAAATTCACAAGAGAGCAGATCAGCGTCACGGGGTCAGCGACAAAAGAGATCAGAAGTGATTACATTGTATGGAGAGGTGAATTTTCAAGGAGAGAGGTCGATCTTAAAACAGCTTATACGAACCTCAGATCGGATCTTGATAAGGTTAAAGCATATCTTAATTCAAAAGGTGTAAAAGAAGATGAGCTTACGATATGCCAGGTTGCCACAGAGACAGTCTACAAGAAGAATGAAAAAGGCAATGACACAAACGACATTCAGGGCTACCGCTTAAGCCAGGGCGTTGAGATACGGTCGTATGACGTCGATAAGATAGATAAGGTGGCGCGCGAAGTCACGGAGCTGATAGACCAAGGCATCGAGTTTACTTCGCTTGCACCGGAGTATTTCTACACCAAGCTTGATGAGCTCAAGGTGGAGATGCTCGCAAAGGCCACGCAAAATGCCAAGCAAAGAGCCGAGAGCATGGTCAAAGCTACCGGCAACAAGATCGGCTTGATGAGAAACGCCAGGATGGGCGTATTCCAGATCACGCCTGCCACATCCACGGACGTTTCGGATTGGGGGGTGAATGATACGTCGTCGCTCGATAAGAAGGTAATGGCGGTGGTGACGGTGAGTTTTGCGATAGAGTAGCCTTGACGGTGTGTGGTTAAAGTAGTATTATTCATACATAACCACAAGGGCGTGGCATGTTAGATAAAAACACAGATTAAGTACATTTATAAGGCAGCCTCCAAAAAAGGCTGCCTTATCTGTTAAAAGGATACCGATAAAGGCATTGGGGTAAAAATTAGGACGTGTCCCAAAGTGACACGTTCCTCAAGGTCCTGTATAGGTCGTACCTTGAGATTTAGTTGCTAAAACAAAGGAGGAGCAAATGGGTGATAAAGGAGATAAGAATAAACATAAGCATGATAAGCAGGTAATGATAGCAAAAGCTGAGGCAGAGAAGAAGAAACACCAGCAAACCGCTCAATCAGCAAAGAATTTCGGGAAATAGCTTCGATAGCTTAAAGGAATTGGGGGCGGCGGACCACAAAGTGCCACCCAGTGAAGGGGCTGGCATAGGCTGTAGGGTGTCCTCATATAGGATTGCCCCGTAAATGCTAACATCATTTAAGGACTAAATTGAGCCATAATCAAGCGCATAGACACGCTATATCAAAACAAGAAATAATGGACCTGCCTATCAAAAAGTACTCCGGCTCCATCCATGTGATAGATTCGGACGCGAAGATGCACGCGGCCGTGCTGGCTCTTGGTAGCGAGAAGGTCCTGGGTTTTGACACGGAGACGAGGCCCTCTTTTAAGGTGGGCGAATCCTATCCGCCCGCACTCATCCAGCTTGCCTCACGCGATGGGGTATACATATTCCAGCTAAGCTATATCCGGGCCTATGAGGCGCTTGCCGATATTCTGGGTGACGAGAAGAGGCTGAAAGCGGGCATTGCGGTGGC
>CAZYZC010000103.1:0-5169 GCA_964650985.1 uncultured Planctomycetia bacterium
TCCTCGAGCCCATCTTGCCCTTTGAGCCGCTCACGCATAGTTTTATCATAAGAGTTTGTACTCCTTCATGGCCTTTACCAGTTTATCCCTGTTCTCCGGCAGCATCTCACAGAGCGGCAGGCGCATCTCAGAGCCGCACATCTTGAGGAGCCCCATCGCGGTCTTCACAGGTATGGGGTTGGTCTCCACGAACATCGCCTTGACGAGGTCGAGCATTCCGTAATGAAGCTTCTCTGCCTTCTTAAGATCCCCCCCGGCGAAGGCGCCGCACATGTCGGCCACGTCCTTAGGTATGATATTCGCAACTACGGATATTATGCCGACGCCTCCTATCGCCATGACGGGAAGCGTAAGCGCGTCATCGCCTGATATCAGGAGGAAGTTCTTGTCACAGGCCTTCCTTATACGGGCCATCTGCTCAAGGGATCCGGATGCTTCCTTGACGCCTATTATGCCCTTAACCTGCGACAGCTTCACCATGGTCTCGGGCTCTATGTTTACGCCCGTGCGCGAGGCGATATTATAAAGTATTATCGGAATATCGACGGCCTCGGCTATCGCCTTAAAATGGAGATAGAGCCCCTTCTGCGTGGGCCTGTTATAATACGGGCTCACCTGCAGAGAAGCGGCGGCGCCGGCGTCTCTCGCGTGCTTCGTCAGCACTATCGCTTCATCGGTGGAATTGGATCCGGTCCCCGCTATGACGGGAATGCGGCCTTTGGCGTATTCTACGGTAAGCTCTATCACCCTGTCGTGTTCGGCATAAGAAAGCGTCGCCGACTCCCCCGTAGTCCCGCAGGGAACCAGGGCCGAGGTGCCGCTTTTTATATGAAACTCCACCAGTTCCTTCAGGGCCTTTTCGTCAACCTTGCCGTTTCGAAACGGCGTCACCAGCGCTACCATCGATCCCTTAAACATTTATGGCTCCTTCGTAGACGAGCATTGCTTTTCCTTCCAGATAGACTTCTGTAAATTCCCCTCCGGTCATCTTAAAATACACTTTCAGTTCCTCGCCCGACCTCGTGCTGACCGTAACCGGGGACTGCATCTTCTCCACCTCCGCGGATATGACGGCGCTTGCCACCGCGCCGGTACCGCAGGCGAGCGTCTCATCCTCCACCCCTCGCTCATAGGTGCGTATCTTTATCCTGTCCTTGCCGGTTATCTCCACAAAGTCGGCGTTCGTACCTTCGGGCGAAAACTCGCCGTGATGGCGTATATGAGCCCCCAGGTTCTTTACGTCTACCTTCTCTATGTCGTTCACAAAATGTATGACGTGAGGAACCCCGGTATTTACAAAATTGAGCTTGTACGGGCACCTGTCTATCATAAGGCACAGGTTCCACTTTATATTCTTGGGCTCGGTAAGCCTTACCTTTACGACGTCCTTTTTCACCGAGGCCTTGAGGACCCCCGCCAAAGTATCTATGGTCATTTCGCCGGAGGCGATATTCGCCTCCGCGGCGTAAAGGGCTATGCATCTGGAACCGTTGCCGCACATCTCCGCCTCGGAACCGTCAGGATTGAATATCCTCATCCTGAAGTCGGCCTTCCCGGACTTCCCTAAAACCAGAAGGCCGTCGGCCCCTATGCCGCGTTTTCTGTCGCAGACCTTTTTGGCTAATCGGGAAAGCCCCTTAAGGGAGCCCTTACGGTCATCGACTATGACAAAGTCATTTCCCGTCGCCACCGCCTTCGTGAATTTTATCTTCATTTTTTTATTTTTCTTTTATCTTATAACTTAGCGCGAAGCCTCCGGTGGAGCGGATAACTACCTAAGTTCTTTCGGTATCGTCTCGCCCCTCACCAGGTCCCTGTACGTCTCGGCCTTACGCACCACATGGAATTTTCTGCCTATCACCATGACCTCGGAGGCGCGCGGCCTTGAATTATAGTTACTCGACATCGTAAAGCCGTAGGCTCCGGCGCCCATTACCGCCAGAAGATCCCCTTTCATCACCAGCGGCAGCAGCCTGTCCTTACCCAGGAAGTCGCCGGATTCGCATATAGGGCCGACTACGTCTACCTTCTCGGCGGTATTGGAGGAATCGTCCCTTAATTCTACAGGCACTATCTTATGATAAGCCTCATACAGGCTCGGGCGTATGAGGTCGCTCATTCCGCTATCCACTATGACAAATTTCTTTCTCGGAGTCCTCTTCGTATAGACCACCTTCGTCACCAGCACACCTGAATTGCCCGAGACGAAACGGCCCGGTTCCAGTATCAGTTTCAAGGCCGACTTTTTTATCATCGGTATCACCTTTTGCGCGAAAGCCCTGGCGGTCTGCGGGTTCTCTATGGAATATATTATGCCCAGGCCTCCGCCTATATTGAGGTGCGTGGCCGGTATCTTGAATTCGGCTATGAATATAAGGGCCTTCTTTATGGCCTCCACAAAAGGCTTGGCGTCCAGTATCTGCGAACCTATGTGCAGATGCAGGCCTTTTATATCGACGTCCGGGTACCTCCACTGCGAATTGAATATCTTATGCACCGTCTCGAAGTCGAGGCCGAACTTCGTCTCCCCCTTGCCGGTGATTATGTGGCGGTGCGTCTTCGGAACTACGTCCGGGTTCACCCGTATAGCAACGCTTACCTTTTTACCGAGCGCCCTGGCGCTTCTCTGTATCTGTTCGAGCTCCTCTTCGGACTCGACATTGAAGAATAATATCCCGATCCTCATGGCGTACTCTATCTCGTCGGGTCTTTTGCCTACGCCGGCATAAACTATTTTTTTGGGATTCGCCCCGGCCAGAAGCGCCCTGTACAGCTCCCCGCCCGATACTATGTCCAGCCCGGCGCCGTTCTTAATGAGGGCGCGCAACACCGCGATATTGGAGTTGGACTTCACCGAAAAACATACGAGCGGGTCCAGGGCCCGAAAAGCGGCCCTTATCTTCTTGTAATGGTCGATGAGAGTCTTGTAGCTGTAGAGATAAAACGGGGTCGGGACCGCCTTTGCTATATCGGCGACCTTTATATTCTCGCAGTAAAGCTTATTGTTCTTGAAATTGAATTCGTGCATTTCATCGCTCCTATCATCATATGTCATGCGTTAGGCGCGACACATGACACAATCCTATTTAGGCCTCTTGATAGACCTCTTCGACTTTACGGAGACCGTCGGGTCGAGAAGCCTTATTATATCGGCTCTCTTCAATTTATCGGAATACTTATCAAGCTCCGCCTGCGACATGCTCTTTATATCTATTGAAGAGTCTATCGAGTGCCTGACCATCCTTCCCACTATCGAGTGGGCCGTCTTGAACGCCATCCCTTTGTCCACAAGATAGTAGACGATATCCGTGGCATAAAGGGACTCGTCTTCGAGCGCCTCCTCTATCCTGGACCTGTTGAACCCGAGCGTTCTCACCAGCTCGGAGAAGACTTTAAGCTCGATCGAAACTATATCTATGGAATCGAAGAGCGGCTCTTTATCGAGCTGCATATCCCTGTTGTATGAAAGCGGCAGGCCTTTCATTACGGTAAGCGAATTTACCAGGTTGCCGTACAGCCTGCCGGTATACCCCCTGGCAAGCTCCAGCACGTCCGGGTTCTTCTTCTGCGGCATGAGCGAGCTGCCGGTCGCAAAAGCTTCATCGAGCTCTACGAACCCGAACTCCTTCGTCGACCATATTATAAGGTCCTCCGAGAGCCTTGAGATATGCATGCCTATCATCGCCAGAGCGGAGAGCGTCTCTATCACAAAATCCCTGTCGCTGACGGCGTCGACAGAATTCGAGACCGGATGTATGTCGAAAGATTTTGCCAGGCCGCCCTTTATTCTACCCGGCGACTTTATCTCGTATTTTCCCGAATCTACAGGGGTGCCGGCCACCGCGCCGGCGCCCATAATGAGCCTTACATTCTTTGCCGCGGCGTCCAGCCTCACAGCATCCCTCTCAAGCATCTCCGTATAGGCGCCGAGATAGTCCTTTAAATACACCACCTGCGCATGCTGCATATGCGTGAATGCCGGGACCAGGAGCCCTTTATTGCCGTCGGAAAGCGCGCCGAGGGCTTTCATAAGGTTTGAAACCAGGGCGCCCAGCTCAACGGCCTTTATCTTCGTATAAAGTTTCGAAGCGAACGCCACCTGGTCGTTCCTCGACCTTGCCGTATGAAGCTTCAGCGCAAGCGCCCCTACGGACTTCTCGAGCTTATTCTGTATATCCGTATGTATATCCTCCGAGGACGGGTCCGGGACGTACGCGCCCTTCACCGCCTTCCTGTACAGGGCTTCGAGGGCCTTATACATCCTGGACGCTTCGCCCGTCTTAAGGAGCTTGGCCCGCCTCAGGACTTCGACGTGTATCATCGATCCCAAAAGGTCGTATTCGGCCAGCCTATAGTCATAATGTATCGAACCGGTAAACTTCTCTACCAGCGGATGAGTCGGCTTGGAAAATCTCCCGCCCCACATCTTCTTGCTCATAAGGTCTCCTTATAAGATCCCCTGTACGGCAGCCCCCAAAGTTCTATGAAGCCCTTTGCCAGGGACTGGTCGAATTTATCGCCCTTTTCGTATGTCGCAAGCTCCTTCTTGTACATCGAGTTCGGAGACTTCCTTCCTACGACGGAGCATGTCGCCTTATGCAGCTTTACCTTAACGGTGCCGCTGACCTTTTTCTGGGTCTCGTCCATGAACCTGTCTAGGGCGGATTTAAGCGGCGTATACCACAGCCCGTAGTACGCAAGCTCCGCGTATTTGTGCGCCATCACCTCTTTAAAGTGAAGCGTCTCCCTGTCGAGGACGAGCGCCTCCAGAGCCTTGTGGGCCGCCAGAAGCGTCCACCCGGCCGGGGCCTCGTATATCTCCCTGGACTTTATCCCGACGAGCCTGTTCTCGACCATATCGCTTCTTCCGACCCCGGCGTTCCCGGCGATCTTCGAAAGTTTCGATATCAGCTTTATGCCGTCCAAAGGCTTGCCGTCGAGTTTCACGGGTATGCCGTGCTTGAACTCTATCTCCGCGTAGACAGGCTTCGCACCTGCCTTATCTACTCCCTTCGTAAGCTGATATATATCTTCGTCAGGCTCCGAATTCGGATCTTCCAGTTTCCCGCTTTCAATCGATACTCCCCAAAGATTAACATCAAGCGAGTATGGCTTTTTTTTGCTTGCGTCAATTGGGATATTATTCTTCTTTGCATAATCTATCTCTTC
>CAZYZC010000104.1:0-5119 GCA_964650985.1 uncultured Planctomycetia bacterium
TCTTTAAGCATCTTCTGCATCGCCTTGCGGGTCTTCTCGGTGATTATCTTCTTGCCGCGCGTTACGTCGCCGTAACATGCGGTATTGGAAACCCTCGACCTCATGCCGTCTATGCCTTTTTCCTGGATGAGATCGGTGATGAGCTTAAGCTCATGCAGGACCTCAAAATAAGCTATCTCCGGCTGGTACCCGGCGTTCACCAGCGTATCAAAGCCGGCTTTAATGAGCTCTGTGGCTCCGCCGCATAATACCGCCTGCTCGCCGAAAAGATCCGTCTCGGTCTCCTCTTCAAATGTCGTTTCTATTACGCCGGCTCTGGTTCCGCCTATGCCCTTGGCGTACGCTAAAGCTATGCTCTTGGCGTTACCGGTTGCGTCCTGATGAACGGCGACAAGGCACGGAACGCCTTTGCCCTCTTCATACATGCGCCTTACCAAGGCGCCCGGGCCTTTCGGCGCTATCATGATGACGTCTATCTTCTTGGAAGGTTTTATCTGTTTAAATCTTATGTTAAAACCGTGTGAAAATAATAGCGCCTTGCCCTTCTTCATATTTTCGGCGATATCGTTCTTGTAAACCTTCGCCTGGACATGGTCTTCGGTCAATACCTGTATGATATCGGCTGCCGCTGAAGCCTCTTTAGCCGAGACAGGATTAAACCCATCCGCTTTGGCCTGCTCATAATTCTTAGTTCCTGGTAACTCGCTAACAATGACCTCCAGCCCTGAGTCCCTCAAATTAAGGCTCTGGCTGCGGCCCTGTATGCCGTATCCTATGACGGCTATCTTCTTGCCCTTCAATAAATTTAAATCCGCGTCCTTGTCGTAATAGATCTTTGCCACTTTTGTTACCCCTTTCTGTTAGTTATAAGTTATAACTATTCATTAACTTCCGGTTTTCCGTCCGCTTTCAATATCCTCTCTTCTATCCCCATGGCGATCCGTCCGGTCCTCGCGACCTCGAGTATGCCGAATGGCTTTAAGAGCTCCAAAAGCGCCCTTGTGCTATTCTGGTCTCCCGAGGCCTCGACAGTTATCGACTTAGAGCCGGCGTTGGCGACCTTTGCCCCGGAGGCATCTATCGCTTCGAGAACCTCTTTACGGTTCTTCGCATTGACCGAAACCCTTACTATGACAAGCTCTCTATCGACGAATTCGCCCTCTTTAAAATCGACAACTTTTATAACATCGATGAGTTTGTTGAGCTGTTTCTTTATCTGCTCCAGGGTCTTATCATCCCCCTTAGAAACTATGGTCATGCGTGAAACGCCCGCGTCCTCGGTCGGACCGACCGCAAGCGAATCGATATTATAACCCCGCGCGCTGAATAGCCCCGCTATCCGCGCAAGTACTCCGAACTTATTTTCGACTAGGACTGAGATTGTGTGTTTCATTCGTTCCCTCTATAGACTCTCCAGGGTTTAGGGTCTTGGGTTTAGGCTTTCTATACCCTACACTCTAAACTCCGCATTCCACTCCCTACGCCAACCCATCTACGCCGAGCATCTTATTTATGGCTCCCCCTGCCGGCACCATCGGGAAGACATTCTCTTCGCCGACAACACGGAAGTCCATCAATACGACGTTCTTCGTCTTTATGGCCTTATCTATCGCGGCCCTGACGTCCTTCTTCTTCGTTATCTTCATACCGAGGGCGCCGTAACTCTCGGCAAGCTTCACGAAATCCGGCGAATTGTAACACAGGCTCGTATATGAATACCTCTTCTTGTAAAATAGCTCCTGCCACTGCCTCACCATTCCAAGGCATGAATTATTGAGTATGGCTATTTTAATGGGCAGCTTATTTATGACCGCTGTGGCCAGCTCCTGTATATTCATCTGGATAGATCCGTCTCCGGCTATATCGAACACGACTTCGTCCGGGCATCCGATCTGCGCGCCTATGGCCGCGGGAAGGCCGTATCCCATCGTTCCCAGGCCGCCCGAAGAGAGCATCGTGCGCGGCTTTGAGAACTTATAGAACTGCGCCGCCCACATCTGGTTCTGGCCGACCTCGGTCGTTATTATCGCGTTGCCCTTCGTCGCTTCGTAAATCTCTTCGACGACATACTGCGGCCTTAAGGCCTCGTCGTCCTTGTATTTGAGCGGGTGCTTCTTTCGCCAGTCATCGACCCTCGCTATCCACTCCTTGGTGTCCGGCTTCTTCACTAACTTATTCAACTTTTTCAGGATCGTCTTCACATCGCCGACTATCGGTATATCAACATCGACGTTCTTCGAAACGCTGGCCGGATCTATATCGATATGTATGACTTTAGCGTGAGGGGCGAACTCGTCGAGTTTGCCCGTAACGCGGTCGTCGAATCTCGCGCCGATCGTGATTATAAGGTCCGACTCCATTATCGAATGGTTCGCGTACGCGGTTCCGTGCATCCCCAGCATCCCGAGCGCCAGCTTATGCGTAGCAGGAAATGCTCCCAGCCCCAGGAGCGTCATGGTAACGGGTATCTCGTTCTTTATGGCGAGCTCCCGCACTTCTTCCGACGCGCCGGATATGATCGCCCCGCCGCCGACATAGAGTATCGGCCTCTTAGAATCCGATATCACCTTCGCGGCGCGCTTTATCTGTCCCGGGTGGCCTTCATAAGTCGGCTTGTAACCTCGTATATCTACTTTTTCCGGATAATGGAACTCCGTCTCCTGCATCTGTATGTCGCTCGGGATATCGATGAGAACCGGCCCCGGCCTTCCGGTAGACGCTATATGAAAAGCCTCTTTAACGACCCTGGCAAGATCCTTAACGTCCTCGACCAGATAATTATGTTTAGTTATGGGCCTCGTTATGCCTGTTATGTCAGCCTCCTGAAAAGCGTCATTACCGATAAGGAAACTCTTTACCTGGCCGGTTATGGCAACCATCGGTATCGAATCCATGTATGCTGTAGCAATACCCGTAACGAGATTTGTCGCGCCCGGGCCTGATGTAGCCAGACAGACTCCCGTCTTACCGGTAGCCCTGGCGTAACCGTCCGCCGCATGAGCCGCGGCCTGCTCATGGCGCACCAGCATGAGTTTTACCGATGAATCGTACAGCTGGTCGAATATGGGCAGTACCTGGCCTCCGGGGTAGCCGAATATTATCTCGACACCCTCTTTTTTAAGCGACTCTATGAGGATCTTTGCGCCGGACATTTTCATGCTTCGAGCACCGCTCCCTTTGATGCGGACGAAACGACCCTGGCGTATCTCGCCAGGTATCCTTCAGTCTCTTTTATGGCAGGCGCTTTCCACTTCGAAAGCCTCGACCTTATCTCGTCTTCCGGGACTTTCAGTTCCAGCCGCCTGGCCGGTATATCTATCGATATCTCGTCGCCATCCTGGACTATGGCTATCATGCCTCCGGCCTGCGCTTCGGGCGCGATATGCCCGATACACGGCCCTTGGGTACCGCCTGAAAAACGCCCATCGGTGATGAGCGCAACGTCATCGGCCAGCTTCATGCCGACAATGGCCGCGGTAGGCGAAAGCATCTCCCTCATGCCTGGTCCGCCCTTCGGCCCTTCATATCGTATGACGACGCAATCGCCCTTCTTTATCTTGCCGGCCATTATTGCCGCCATCGCGGCTTCTTCGGAATCAAAGACCTTGGCTTTTCCTTTAAACTTCATCATAGTTTCCGTTACAGCCGTCTGCTTTATGACAGCTCCTTCCGGGGCAAGGTTGCCCTTTAAGACCGCGATCCCGCCCTCTTTATGATAGGCGTTCTTGTAGTCTTTTATAACATTCTCATCGAGTATCTTGGCGTCATTGGCTATCTGGCTGATCGTTTTTGAGCTGACGGTCATGATATCGCTAAGCTGATTCTTCATCCGCTTCATTATCGCCGGTATCCCGCCTGCTGAATCGAGATCCTCCATGAAGTGCTCGCCCCCCGGCAATATATTCGTTATATGCGGGGTTGCCTTCGATATCTCGTCAAACAGCTCGAGCGGTATCTCTATCCCGAACTCCTTGGCAACTGCGATTATATGCAGGACCGTGTTCGTTGATCCGCCGAGCGCCATGTCGACCTTTATGGCGTTCTCAAAAGCTTCGCGCCTTGCGATCGACCGCGGCAGTATGTTCCTGCGGACGAGGCTCACGATCTTCTCACCCGACTCCTGCGCGATCCTGTCCTTCTTCGCCGAGACAGCAAGCGCCGTAGCGCAGCCCGAAACGCTTAATCCTAAAGCCTCTGTAACGCACGCCATCGAATTGGCGGTATATAATCCCTGGCAAGAGCCCGCTCCGGGGCACGCGCACATCTCGAGATTGCTCAGCTCATCCTGCGATATATCGCCGGCCTTGAACCTTCCGACAGCCTCAAAAGTATCTTTGACAAGCGACAGGCGCCTGCCCTTATAATTCCCGCTCATCATAGGCCCGGCGGTAACGACTATTGTCGGAACGTTAAGCCGACCCGTCGCCATCAGCATTCCCGGGGTTATCTTATCGCAATTCGTAAGGCAGACGAGCCCGTCAAGGGAATGGGCCTTCATCACACATTCGATCATATCGGCTATGAGCTCTCTCGAAGCCAGCGAATATCTCATGCCTCCGTGGCCCATAGCTATGCCGTCGCATATCCCGGGAACGCCGAAGAAGAACGGCACGCCGCCTCCCGCGCATATACCGCGCTCGATGAAGCGCTCCAGCCTCGGCATGTGTATATGGCCGGGGATCAGGTCGGTCCTTGAGGTAACGACCCCTATAAAGGGCTTCGCCATATCGTCTTTGGATAGACCCGTAGCGTACAGCAGACTCCTTGCGCCTGCCCTTTCAACACCTTTTTTAATCTTATCGCTCTTCATAAGCGTATTCCTTTCGGTTCATCAATGTAATCTAATATGAATTATATAATATCGTTGTATATTGTGTCAATTGAATAAGAATATGAGGTGGGGATGGTGAAATAATGGTGAGAATTAGGATTACAAGCGGCGCCGAAGCCAATAAGGGTGATAGGGGTAAAAAAGGGGTAAATATGGGTTCGCCCATATTTACCCCTATCTTCCCTTTTATGCCATTGTCTCCTCAGTCATTATTTCTGCCCCTTATCACTGTCCCCTTATTTACCCCTATCTTCCCTTTTATGCCCCTTATCTTCTCTACTGATCCCA
>CAZYZC010000105.1:0-5099 GCA_964650985.1 uncultured Planctomycetia bacterium
TATATTGATATTCCGATTCAAACGGAATAGAATCTTTGCGCGGCAACGCAGGCATGCCTTCGGGAAATAGACTCTTCCCTTTATTCGCGGATACAATAAGCGCCGCTTCTGTCGGGTCACCCTCCACCTGAAACACCCCTTCCTTCTCTACAATTCTGCTGTCATTACACAATATACCTGCGGTCAGGCATTCCTTAAGAGCTACGGAAGATTTCTCTTCGGGCGTGCGCGAAAGCTCTTGAATAGCGCCCTCAAAACTATATCCCACCCCTGAAGCCTGATATGTCTGGCCTGCGCTAAAAATCTCCTGCACGGTCATTTGGTTTTCGGTAAGTGTCCCGGTTTTATCAGAACAAATAACGCCGGTACTGCCGAGCGTTTCCACTGCCGGTAATTTACGAATGATAGCGCGACGCTTAGCCATTCTTGCCACGCCTATCGCGAGTGTTATCGTTACTGCCGCAGGCAGCCCTTCGGGAATCGCCCCTACCGCAAGCGCGATCGCGGCCATAAACATTTCCGCGGCTGATTCACCTCTAACCACGCCCACAACAAAAGTAAGCGCTGCTAAACCCATAATAACGAATAAAAGGTAGCGGCTAAAACTGGCGATTTTGATTGTGAGGGGTGTTTCTAAATCTTCGGCAGTGGTGATCAACTCTGAGATTCGTCCAACCTCGGTCGCGTCGCCCGTAGCGGTAACAATAGCCTTACCTCTGCCATAGGTAACAAAAGTGGAAGCATAAAGCATATTTAATCTGTCCGCCAAAACCGTTTTCGCATCTAGGGGCTTAATTTGCTTCTCAACCGGAACAGACTCACCGGTAAGAGGAGATTCATTAGCTTGCAGGTCCCTGATAGAAATAAGACGCATATCGGCTGATATCTTATCGCCAGAGGCAATCATAACAACGTCCCCGGGTACCAACTCGGTAGATGCAATATGCTGTTCCTTACCGTCTCTTAATACTGAAACAGAAGATGTCATAAAGCGAGAAAGGGCTTCAAGGGCTTTTAAAGCCTTGGCTTCCTGTAGAAAACCAACGATGGCATTAATAAGAACGACTCCGAAAATTACCGAAGCATCAACCCATTCTTTTAAAAATAGCGTGGTCGCAGTCGCCGCCAGAAGAATATATATGAGAGGTTGATGAAATTGCAGCAAGAAACGCAGCCACAAAGGTGTGCCTTTTTTGGGAGTGATTTGATTTAAACCAAAACGATCTCTGCGCCTCTGAACTTCATCCGAGGATAGGCCGATAGAGACATCTACTTCAAGCCGTCTAACAGCATCTTCAAACGACATTGCATGCCAAGATGCCTGCATAATATCTGATTGCTCATTTACCATTGATCGTTCCTTTTTTTAAATATGAATTAATTCTTTTTTGCCACCCCGGAAGCCATCGTTGCTAATTTCGGCCTGAAGGAGCATTCGACCCCATTATTCCTCTTTCTTAAAATGCGCTAATGACTGCTGAAAAGCCGCCAGATCCGCGTTGCTTGCAAGCACCAATAAAACATCCCCGCCTTCGATAATTGTAGATCCGGAAGGTATAACAAATTTATCATTTCTCGAAATAAGCATAACAAGGCATTTTTCCGGAACGTTTAATTCACGGATCATTTTGCCGATGGCTTCTGAATTATAGGGCACTATGATATCGGTTAATTCCGCGTCAATACCTTCTGTTTTCTCAAACTCTATGGGATAAGTCTTTCTGTCGGCAAACGGAACATCCAGTTTTAATAACTTCGAAACAAAAGGAATCGACGTGCCTTGAATAAAAACTGAGGCAATGACAACAAAGAATACTATATTGAAAATAGTTTCAGCTTGGGGAATACCTGCCGTGAGAGGAAATGTCGCCAAGATAATCGGGACCGATCCTTTGAGCCCCACCCAAGAGAGCATGACCTTTTTCGGCGCGCTTAACTTAAACGGCAACAAACATAAAAATACGCTGACCGGGCGCGCAATAACCATAAGAATAAACGTAAGCAACAATCCTGCTCCAATTAGAGGAACCAGATGAGAGGGATAAACCAATAGTCCCAGCGTAACAAACATGGCAATCTGGCTGATCCACGCAAGACCGTCATGAAATTTCATAATAGACTTCTTGTTAGGAAACTCTGCCTGTCCCAACACCAAACCTGCGATGTATACCGCAAGGATCCCGTTCCCCTTCAGGAAAAAAGCGATTACATAGGTAAACAAAATCAGTGAAATTGTTATTACCGGATAAAGCCCTTCGTAGTCTAATTTCAGGCGTTTGACAAAAAATACAATGACCTTTGCCATGACATAGCCGACGAGCGCCCCCATGCCCATATCCAATACAAACCGCGGGATCAAAGAAACGATCCCCATACCCTTCACTGTCAAAAGACTTAATAAACCTAATGTTAGAAAAATAGCCATCGGATCATTGCTGCCGGACTCAAATTCCAGTAATGGCTTCAATGGCTTCTTGAGACTTATTTTCTTTGACCTTAGAATGGAGAATACAGCAGCGGCGTCAGTTGAGGAAACAATAGAGCCGAGAAGTATCCCTTCCAAAATAGAAAATTCCAGGATGTAGACAGCAAAAACGCCTGTGATAATTGCCGTAATCAAAACGCCTAATGTAGAAAGTATGATCCCCGGCAAAACAATTGACTTGGTGTCTTTCCAGTTGGTATCAACTCCTCCGGAGAAAATAATGAAAACAAGAGCTACAATGCCAAAAGACTTTGCTATCTGAGCATTATCAAAATAAATTTTCCCGATTCCCTCTGACCCTGCAAGCATCCCAACCGTCAAAAAAAGCAATAAAACAGGCACCGCGAATTTATCCGAGATCTTGCTCGAGACAACGCTCGCAAATAGTAAAACCGCAACCCATAATAAAATTGTTTCAAATGACATCATGTGATAAATATATCCTTTAAGCAGGCCGCCGACTATTACCTTGGCCTTAAGTTTGTTTTTAGCCCTGCCAATTACTTCCAGAGTGATATTTCCATCATCAATAAATATTTGATAGCCATTCTTAATACTGCTCAACGAACCCTGATAATCAAGCTGAGTAAGCCATACTACCCGGCTTTTTTTAAGTAAAACCGGGAGAGAAGTTCAAGCGTGCGACATCCATACCGGCGCGCATCATTTTTCTGATCATAGTCTCGCTTGATGATGCCGGGCCGAGAGTGCAGATTATTTTAGTTTTAACCATAGAACCCCTTCATATCACTCGACTTACTTATAAATAAGCATTTAACACATACTCCTGAACCATTCTCTGGGTATTAAAAAATGAGGCGTTTAGAGCTATCGCATGGCGCATTACTTCAAGCCATTTATCTTTCTCATTATAGAACATCGGGAGGATTATCTTCTCTAATTTCTGGTATAAATCACGGGCATCCTGCGCGCTATCTCTGCCCTGACTTTGCAGAGTGCCAATGGCCCAGCCGGTGACGTTCTCAATACATCCTTCTATCCACCAGCCGTCAAGGACGCTCAAATTCGGCACGCCGTTAAGGCAGGCCTTCATTCCGCTTGTGCCTGAGGCCTCCTGCGGCGGAAGGGGATTATTCAGCCAAAGGTCAACGCCGCCGGTAATTAACTTCCCCTGCGTCATATCATAATTCTCAAGATAGGAAATTTTGATTTCTGGGTTTAACTCTTTAATTTTTGAAAATATCTTTTTTATCAACTCTTTACCGCCGCCATCACTGGGATGCGCCTTTCCGCCATAAATGATCTGTATCCTGCCTGCTTTATCATTAATCTCGGCCAACCGGCTTATATCGCTTAATAAAAGGTCTGCTCGTTTATAGGCCGTGACACGCCGGGCAAAACCTATAGTAAAAGTATCGTAGTCCATACCGGCTCCGGTACAGGCATTAACATGATCAATGAGCTCTTTTTTTGCCTCTTGGTGCGCCCGGGATATCTCGTCTTTTGGAATACCCATGGCGTAACGCAGGGAAAAATAATCTGATTGCCATCCGGGTATATGTTTATCATAGAGCTTTTTGAACGCGGGGGCTGCCCATGTCGATAAATGAACCCCGTTGGTAATAGAATCTATGGAATAACCGGGGAACATCTCCCGCGCCACTTCTCCGTGCTTCTTGGCTACTCCGTTTATATATTTGCTCAGGTTCAGGGCAATCAAGGTCATATTCATTTCGTTGTCCCGGATAAATATATCCGGCATTTCAAAAGGCAATTTACTGTGCAAGGCTTTTTTTACAAGATCCAGAGGAAACCGGTCATGCCCTGCGGCTACGGGAGTATGGGTGGTAAATATGCATTTATTTCTTACGGACTCAAGATCATATTTTTTATGCACGTCTTGCTCGCCGTCTTTTTTTGTTCTTTCCAATAATTCCAGCGCCAGAAAGGCGGCATGGCCTTCGTTCATATGGTATTTCTCGATATTTTTATAGCCGATAGCTTCGATAACCCTGACTCCCCCTATGCCGAGGATTATTTCCTGGCAAAGCCTATACCACTTGTCACCTCCGTAAAGAAAACTGGTGAGAGCACGGTCGTATTCGGCGTTTTCCTGCAAGTTAGTATCCAGAAAATAAACAGGAACTGTTGCTCCGGTAACCCCTTTTATGCTGTATTCCCAGGCTTGTATTTTGACTTCTCTTCCTTCAATGTTCACGCTTGCTTGCGCCGGTAAAAGCGTTAAAAACTTTTCCTTGGGCCAGCCTGCAGGAGCCTCTGCTTGAGCACCGTTTGAATCCAGTTTCTGCGCGAAATAACCTTTTTCATTAAGCAGCGTTACAGCGATAATCGATATCCCTAAATCCGCGCAGGATTTTAAAGTATCTCCTGCCAGGACCCCTAAGCCGCCGCTATAGGTGGACATCTTGGTGTCAAGGCCCGCTTCCATGGTAAAATAGGCGATATTTCTTTTCTTGAGATCTTGTTTATTCATAAAATCTCCCTGCTATCTTGAAAACTTAAGCTGAAACGGAATCCATTTCTTTATACAGCCGCTCCGCGTCTTCTCTGCGGCACAGCTCTGTCCCGGGCGTCATCACCGCCGCTGTCCCCGCGGCCACGCCGAACCGTATCGCATTAGGTACAGGCATGC
>CAZYZC010000106.1:0-5078 GCA_964650985.1 uncultured Planctomycetia bacterium
ATCAATGCGCCCGTTTAAAAATTCGTTTGTTCCGGAATGAGAACCAAGCGTTAGTACATTGTTAACATTTGGAAAAGTCGTAAAATATTTATTCCTCTCTACATCCTGAGGCACGCCATCGATAAATATATAAAATCTTACCTTACTTTTAACAAAGGCTAAATGATGCCAATCTCCTACAGCAAGCCCATCCCAAGCGTACCTCGTATAATAAAAACCACTTTTATAGGGATCACTGAGTGTCGAATTATAGGTATTTATCTCCAATTTATTATCAGACCTTATGTCAAAACTAAAGGACAATCCTCCGCCAGTTTGGGCAATAAAGCATTGCTGTGTATTTATTACATCAAACTTAACCCAAAAATCCACAGTAAACTCACTGTTTCCGAAATCCCAATCATCGCTATCGGGGATTGACACATAATCATCGCTACCATCGAATGCAATTGATGAACCGCCAAACACGCTAGTCGAGGTATCAATATGTGAATTTCCGTGAAATGTGAGGTCATAGTTATTATCTGAGCTGTCGAATGATGAAATATCGCCATTGGAGCCGTCTAGATGAAGTATGAGGGCTTCATAAGGATCCAGGTCGGTCCCAAGCTGCAGCAGCTCCTCTTCGTTCGGCACCACGTCCTGCATCGTTCCTTCAAGCTCCAGCCCCAATGTCTCGGAAGTCTCGTAACTGTACTCGGTTACGACACCGTCCGGCGAGGTTATAGATTTGACGTAACCGCTTTCGTAGTACTCGATTATTGTACCGTCAGTTTTCACTTCTTTTACTATCTTGTCCCCGGTAATGTAGTATTGCACCCCACCCTTCTCTATAATGTATCCGGTAACGGTCGTATCTATATATACGAAATCTTTGAGCACCGTGCCGTCGGTCCTTATAATAGACTCGATCCTGCCGTCATCGTCATAATTCATGATATTCCCGGCGGCGTCCTTAACCCTGACAAGCCTGCGATTGACTGCCTCATTACTCTGACTATCGGCAGCATACTCGCAGGCGTAAGTCCTGCCCTCTTCCTCTATATATACAAGTTTATCACTCGTATCGTACGAACGTTTCACACCGTCAATATCCTCGATCACTGTAAGACCGTTTTCGTACGTGTACAGATACCGGCTTATGAGCTTGCCGGAGCGGGTAACGGTGGACCTGGATATCTTCTTATCAGTATTATATTCGTATTCCGTCCGCACCTTGCGGGAATCGGTGATTGACACAAGAAGCGAATTCCTATAACGCTTAAAGTCACCCGTCGCCGCATCCTCAATGACGGTCAACTCCCTGCCTTCAGAATCGAATTCATACGTATACCTATATATGAGGTCGCTTGCCTTGTAGACGCGGCGGATCCTGCTATATTCATATTCGGATATCGTAGGTTTAGGATCGGCTGTCGTCCCGAAAACTTCACTCCTCACGATGTTACCTAGCCCATCATATGTAGTTACAGTCTTATCGTCCGAGACCATGGTCGATGTAATCTTACCGTCACCGTTCACCGTGTAGGAATAATTGAGCGTCTGACCATTTTTGCGTCTGAGCTGTAAAAGCCTCTTATCCGGACCGTACTTCTGATAAACGATCTCATTCTCGTCTTCTATCGAATCCTGGCCTCTTGCGGTAGCTATTATGTATGCCACACCGCCCTCTATAATATCAGAATAATCGCATATCACCCCGGATGTGCCTTCGTACCTTACGATAGCGCCCTGGGAGTCATAAAAGAATTTGCTGCCATCTGGGTGATCTATCTCTACTAGCACGCCGTCTTCGTAAAGCGCGACCGTATCGTCGAGCCTGGTTATCCTGGCTCTTTTTATCTCATTTACCTCACCAAACTCCAAAACCTCTATTATCGTACCGTCTACTTTTTCTATTCTGGAAACAGCGCCGTTATCCATATTGAGCACCACATCGTCGCTTATGACCCTGGTCATGGCCCCATATTTATCATATATCCTCTTTATGCCATCACGGTCGATACTAAGCGAGCTAATATCTCCTAAAGCCGTTAGTTCATAACTATATCCGGCAGAGGATACGCTGTCTGATATACCGTCTATAAGTCCGCCACTATATGAGATCATAGAGCCGTCCGGCCTGCGCACTTCCTTTATATTGCGCGCGGAATCATACCGGATCGTATCGAAATACGGAATATTCGTGAAATCGTAAGTCGTTATAAGACTGCCTGCTGCACTAAACATATCTCCCGGCATCGGAATCGATCCGTTAATACCGGTATCTGAGACGGTATTTATCATCGGTTTAAGAGCCGGTCCGGCCGCCGCGTCAAGCGAGTCACTAAGCGCTTGAGACAAAAAAGCGCCCTTACTATAAGCGGGTGAATTTTCGGGAATAAAATAATCTCCGGCCCCGGGATTAGCAAATAGAGGATTGGCAATAAGGTTGCCCAAGGTTTGGTTAATAACGGCTGGCGGGAGACATTTGACATAATACCCTCCCCGCTCCCTGTTATTATAAAGAACATTACCTTCCACAATAGCGTAGCCGCTCGCCGGCTGGCCGGAGGAATATGCGCCCCAGGAAAACTCGTATATCGACTGGAAGGTCGAGGCGGTTATTATATTGTTTCGAATTATAGTAGCAGGCCCGTTGAGTACGTTTATCGCTATGTTATTATTTACAAATGTATTGTTCTGAATAATCGTACCGGAATTTGGAAGCTGAACGCCCAGATGGTTATCTTTAAAGAGATTTTTCTCTATCAATATATTATCGCCGCTCCATATATGGAGCGCATAATCGCGATTGTCGACGATCCTGTTATTTCTTATTTTTACATTACTTCCTTCGATCCTAACTGCGCTTGAAGGCGAACTGCTGTATGGACCACTACCCGATATAGTGATATTTTCAATCCGGTTATTGCCGAGAGCACGTATGACGTGGGACCTTACCTGATAATCGCCGTGAATGATAGTAGCGGCATTATCTTCTCCTACCAAATTTATACCGCTTAAAAGAACTATATGTTCACGATATGTTCCTGCGCGCAAGTAAACCGTATCACCGGACGCGGCAGAGTATATCGCCTGCTGGACAGATTCTCCGGAATAGACATAATAAGTGGCGGTACCTATTGATGATATGTTCTTTCGTACCCGGCCATCCTCTATCAGGACTTTTGAGTTATCAGTATAGGTGACCGTGCCGTTTATTACATTGCCTCCAGAGTCCAGGTCGAAATCTGATAATTCAAAACCGGTTAATCCTATGAATGCTATATTATTATTCTCGATTGAATAAGTGATACCCGAGGAACTTATAATAGTCTTCAAACTCACCATGTATTCGACGGTATCGCCATTTTGGACGTCGATAGTATCATAAATATAGTTACAACCGTCAATATCGTGTACACTCGCGAGTATACCGCTATCGTATTCCGCCACTCTGCCGGTATCGAACTCAACTTTTGTCAACCTGCCGGACATATCGTAATGGGCAGTCTTACCGGCGCCGGTAACTATGGTTTCGGTGATATTGCCCGGGCTTCCTATATAGGTATAAGTGGCAATTGAGCTGTCCGGATATTCCATGGACGACACCATGCCATCGGCGCGATAAAAAAAGATAATTCCGTTGGGCTTATGCGCCTCGGTGAGAAGACCTTCAACCACTATGAGAACCGTGCCATCCTGATAGATTATCTCCGCATCGAGGAGGCTACCATCAACTTCAAAACGTAGATTCCTTAAGATCGAACCGTCAGGACGCTCGATATAGTCGATGACACTTCCTCTATAGTGTATTACATCGCCTTCCTGGGTCGTTATCGACAGGATAGCGCCATCGCTTGGAATGGCCGGACTTTCTCCGCTCACACTTGCGAGTGGCTCTATATAGGAAGCCGTAGCCACAACCGCTTCACCAGATGAGCCCCTTATCGGCCCTTTTAGGTCCAACTTTTCCTCTGCCGGCGGCTCTATATCGCCGGATGTTGTGAGAGCAGTCTGGTTTATACCAAACTCCTCGATCGCCTGTTTCTGATCTATGATGTCTTTATGGAGAGTATTCTGTTTCTGCAGATACGCGGGCGCGAAAGACTGGGCCTGGTTGTTATTAAGATTATCCAAAGGGTTGGCAACGATATCGCCAGCCCAAACTATTTGATTCCATAAAAATATGGCCGCCACTATGGCCGCGGTGACCTTAAAAGCTTTCCTGTAATTTTTTGACTTCGGCATATCTACAGCCCTTTCTTTTGCCGCATCAAAAGGATACCACCTATTTCATCTTTTGTCAAGTTAAATTTGATAATTTATCAAATAGTCCTTCCACTCTAGTCATTCCACACCGGGAGTGGAAGACCGTTCCACTCCCGGTGTGGATTAAAACCCGCTCCTTGATTTCAGACGGTATTTATGGTATCTTTGTAGTCCCTATGAAGGACACTTCCGCCGCGTCGAATAGAAAAGCCAGGTTCACATATACGATATTGGAGAGCCTCGAGGCGGGTATAGAGCTGAAAGGCACGGAAGTCAAATCCTTACGAAACGGCCAGGCGAGCCTGGCGGATAGTTTCGCGAGAAATGAGGGCGGGGAGCTCTTCCTGTATAACATGCACATCCCCCCTTACGCTTTCGGTAACAGGGCAAACGTCGAACCGACAAGGCCGAGGAAGCTACTCTTACATAAAAGCCAGATACGCAGGCTCACGGAAGAGGTCTCCTTAAAGAGACTGACGCTTGTGCCGCTGAAAGTCTACTTCAAGAACGGCATAGCTAAAGTAGAACTGGCCCTGGCAAAGCCGAAGAAGTTATACGATAAGCGCGAAGATATAAAGAAGCGCGAGAGCGATAGAGAGATAAAGAGAAGCCTCTCCGATCAGTAGCAGGTTTTAAAAGTTCGTTCTTTAACATCAGTCGAAGATACGTTCCATTGGCTCCGGAAGCCTCTTTCAAATTTACCAAGTTTAATGAGAACTTGGTAAATTTATTGTTTCGCTTCCGGAGCGCAATTTGCAGAGCAAATTGCGGGGGTGAAAGGCTTCGACCCAGGTAAGCAAAGTAAAAGACGCATGTAGAGGGCG
>CAZYZC010000107.1:0-3483 GCA_964650985.1 uncultured Planctomycetia bacterium
CAGGTCATAGACGACGACGCGGGCAAGACGCTGGTTTCGCTTTCTACGGGTTCACCGGACCTTAAAGAGAAGTTAAAAAAATCGGCCGGAACCGTGAAGGGCGCCAGCGTCCTGGGGACGGCGGTAGCCGAGTCCTGTAAGACCAAAGGCATAAAGAAGGTCGTGTTTGACAGATCAGGTTACCTCTATCACGGCCGTGTCAAGGCGGTGGCCGAGGCGGCCCGAAAAGGCGGATTGGAATTCTAACAGAATAATCGCAACAACAGAAAGGAACCCCGGGCTTTAGCCCAGGCGGGCTCCATGAATAAGAGGAGATAAAATTGCAAGACCAGAATAACGAATCTAAGGATAAAGAGACAAAAGCCGCCGAGACGGCGGCCGCGCCGGCAGTGCCGGCCGGAGCAGAGGTCAAAGCGCCGGCTTCGGCTGAGGCTCCGAGGCAGAGGAGAGGCCAGGGCGGAAGGCGGCCGATGCGAAGGAGTGGCGGATCGAGGTTCGGCGGGCAGGCTGCGGGCGGGCTCATTGAGAAAGTCGTATCGATAAAGCGCGTCGCGAAAGTCGTAAAAGGCGGCCGCAGATTCTCGTTCAACGCTCTTGTCGTCGCGGGAGACGGTAAGGGTAGTGTGGGCGTCGGGTTCGGCAAAGCCAATGAAGTTTCGGAAGCCATTCGTAAGGGCCTGCAGGAGGCAAAAAAAAGTTTCTTCAAGATATCTCTTAAGGGCACGACGATACCTCACGAGGTGATGGGTCATTTTAAAGCCGCCAGGGTATTGCTGAAGCCTGCCGTCGAAGGTACCGGGGTAATAGCCGGAGGCGCCGTGCGCGCGATATGCGAAGCCGGAGGCATAAAGGATATTTTGACAAAGAGCCTCGGGTCCGATAGCCCTCTCAACGTGGTAAAGGCAGCGATCGTAGGCATAAAGAGTCTGAGGCTTTCGAGAGAGGGCAAAACAGAAGAGGATACCAAGAGTGAACCCCGTTAGACCTCTTAACGGGAATACTGTGAGTTATTGCAGCGTTCGTTGTGTTAAAGTATGTGGTATTTTTGATATGAAAATTGGAGGTCTAACGGGGTGAAAATTAACGAAATAGGGATGCCGAAAGGCGCCAACAGGAAGACCAAGCGGCGCGGAAGAGGATCCGGTTCCGGCCATGGCAAGACTTCATGCAGAGGAAGAAAAGGTGCCTTAAAACGTTCAGGGCGCACCACCCGTCCGGGGTTTGAGGGAGGCCAGATGTCCCTTATCAGGCGCCTTCCCAAAAAAGGTTTTAATTCGATGTTCGGCAAGGATTTCGACGTAGTTAATATCGATTCGCTGAACAGGTTCGGAGCCAACTCCGTGGTAGGGCCCGCGGAAATGAAAGCCGCCGGCCTCATAGGAAGCCGGATGGGCACAATAAAGATATTGGGTAACGGTAAACTGACCAAGGTCCTGACCATTAAAGCGCATAAGGTATCGGAGTCGGCAAAGAAGGCGATCGAGGCTGCCGGCTCGAAGATAGAGTATATAAAGTCGTAAAGATAGAGGGGTAAGATGTTAGGGGCTTTTGCAAATACGTTTAAGATACCCGATCTTCGAAAGAAGATATTAATAACCCTGGGGCTCATCGCCGTATACAGGATAGGTACGTATATCCCGACCCCCGGTATCGACGGCGCAAAGCTGGCGCAGTACTTTGCCAGTCTCGCGCAGACATCCGGCGGAGCGCTTTTCGGGATAATGAATATGTTCTCCGGAGGCGCCATATCGCGCCTTACGATATTCGCGCTCGGTATAATGCCGTATATATCAGCCTCCATCATATTGCAGCTATTGACGGCCGTACTACCGGCGCTGGAGAAACTCTCCAAAGAAGGCGAGGCCGGCCATAAGAAGATAGTACAGTATACGCGCTACGGCACGATATTACTGGCGATAGTACAGTCTTACTTTATAGCCTTGTGGATAGAAAGTATGGCACGCACCCAGATCCCCGGCGTAGTAACATTTCCCGGGTGGTCATTCAGGATACTTACCGTCATAACGTTAACGAGCGGAACGGCATTCATAATGTGGCTCGGCGAGCAGATACAGGAGTACGGTATCGGTAACGGCATGTCGCTCATAATAACGGCCGGTATAGTTTCCAGGATACCGACGGCGCTCTATCAGGTGTGGGCGCTCTTTTCACCGTTCGCCCCGGAGAAGGCCCAGCTCGACCCGCTTACCCTGATATTGATGGTGGTCATGTTGGTGGCGGTAGTTGTCGCGGTAATAGTCGTTACCCAGGGACAAAGGAAGATACCCGTTCAATACGCCAAACGTGTCGTCGGGCGTAAGGTATACGGCGGGCAATCTACATTTATACCTTTAAGGGTTAACCAGGCCGGCGTAATACCGATCATATTCGCCCAGTCGATAATACTCTTTCCCGCGACTATAGCCGGCTTCGTTCCGCATAAGGGCTTTCAGGCAATGGCGATGAACCTGACCAAAGGGGAGTGGCTCTACAACTCCGTGTATGCGCTTTTGATAATGTTCTTCGCGTACTTCTATACCGCGATAACATTCAACCCCATAGATATATCCGACAACATGAAGAAGTACGGAGGGTTCGTTCCCGGTATAAGGCCGGGCAAACAGACGGCGGAGTTCCTTGACTTCATAATGACGAGGATCACTCTTCCCGGAGCCGTATTCCTGGCGCTCATCGCGGTATTTCCGAGCATAATATCGAACTGGCTCAAGATACCGTACCTGGTAGCGAGCTTCTTCGGCGGGACGGGACTTCTTATCATAGTCGGCGTCATGCTGGATACCATGAAACAGATAGAGTCGCATCTTTTGATGAGGCATTACGAGGGCTTTATGAAGAGGGGTAAGCTGAAGGCGAGGATCTCTTGAAGCTGGTCCTGCTTGGCCCTCCCGGAGCCGGAAAAGGGACTCAGAGCATAGTTCTTTCCAGGGTTTATAACATACCCCATATATCGACGGGGGATATATTGAGGGAGTCCGTGAAGAAGGGCCTGCCCCTGGGATTAAAGGCCAAGTCCTACATGGATAAGGGCGAGCTCGTTCCCGATGAAGTGGTAACGGGCATAGTCGTAGAGAGATTAAAAGACGCCGATACGAAGAACGGCTATATACTTGACGGATTTCCGAGGACGGTGAAGCAGGCTGAGGTTCTGGACGCGGCTCTAAAGGCTTCCGGCTCTTCGATCGATATAGCGGTATATTTTGCTACCTCTGAGGCGACCGCTATTGAAAGGCTTTCAGGAAGGCGGGTCTGCAAGGCCTGCGGGTTCAATTATCACATAAAGAATATACCGCCCAAGAATGACGGTGTATGCGACAAATGCGGCGGCGCGCTTTTTCAAAGGCCCGACGACAAGGAAGATACGGTCCGCAACAGGCTCGCGGTCTACGAAGTTCAGACCAAGCCTTTGATAGAGTATTATACGAAGAAGGGCGTCATTAAGGAAGTTTCGGGCGACCTGGGGGT
>CAZYZC010000107.1:3583-5053 GCA_964650985.1 uncultured Planctomycetia bacterium
GCTCTGCGTAAAGCCGGCAAGATAGTCTGGTCGGTGATCGAGGAGCTTAAAGAGCGGTGTGCGCAGGTCCCGGGCATATCTACCGCGGAGCTGGACGATATAGCCAGGGCGATGATACTGAAGATGGGCGGATATCCGGCGTTTAAAGGATACAAAGGGTTCCCGGGCAATATCTGCGTATCGATAAACGAGACCGTGGTGCACGGGATACCTTCCGACCGGGTTATAAGGGAAGGCGATATAGTATCTCTGGATATAGGCGTCCGGTTCAGGGAGTATTTCGCGGATGCCGCGGCGACGGTTGGCGTGGGGAAGATAAGCGATACGGCATCCAGGCTTATCCGCGTCACGGAGGAAGCTCTTAATATTGGCATAGGCTTTGCGGTATCCGGACGGCATCTTTCCGATATGTCGGCGGCCATACAGGCGCATGTTGAGTCGAACGGTTTTAACGTCGTGAGGGCTTTTGTCGGGCACGGCATAGGTAAGAACCTCCATGAGGATCCGGAGATACCGAATTACGGGCGCCCCGGGTCCGGGCCGGTTCTCAAAGCGGGGATGGTGCTGGCGATCGAGCCGATGGTAAATGCCGGTACCTTTGAGATAGAGGTGCTTCAGGATGGATGGACTGCGGTAACAAAAGACAGGAAGCTCTCGGCACATTTTGAGCATACCGTTCTTGTGGGTGATCAAAAGGCCGAAGTGCTGACGAGGGTATAGATCATGCCAAAAGAAGAAGCGATAACGGTCGAAGGAAAGGTCCTTGAAACATTGCCGAACGCGATGTTCAGGGTGGAGCTTCCAAACGGGCATAAGGTATTGGCCCATGTGTCCGGTAAGATGAGGATGAACTTTATACGTATACTCCCCGGGGATTCGGTGACGCTGGAGCTTTCTCCATACGACCTGACCCGCGGCAGGATAATACGCAGAGAAAAGTGAGTTTAGCTCGTAGCTCATAGTAAAAAAAAGAGAGAAGATAAATATGAAAGTTCGTTCAAGCGTGCGGAAGATATGTCCTAATTGTAAAGTTGTACGCAGATGCGGGGTCGTGAGGATAATTTGCGCGAATCCCAAGCATAAGCAGAGACAAGGCTAGGAGGGTTACGTGCCAAGAATAGTAGGTGTTGATATTCCCAAGGAAAAGAGGATGGAGGTGGCGCTCGGATACATATACGGCATAGGGCGCACTACATCCAACAGAATACTTAAGTCGGCTAATATTAATCCCAGCAAGAGAGCCAAGGACCTTACGGAAGAAGAGGTAGCCAGGCTTTCATCTATACTGCAGAAGGATTACAAGGTCGAGGGCGATCTGAGGCGCGAGATCTCCGCTAATATAAAGCGGTTGATCGACATAGGCACTTACAGAGGCCTCCGGCACAGGAGAGGGCTCCCGGTAAGGGGGCAGAGAACAAAGACTAATGCCCGGACCAGAAAAGGTCCGCGGAAGACCGTAGGGGTAATAAG
>CAZYZC010000108.1:0-4976 GCA_964650985.1 uncultured Planctomycetia bacterium
AATCTTTTATAGTCGCGTTTCGGGATCATCCGGACAGCATAATGGATGAATGGATATACAAGCTTAACCGGATAAGCGATGACAGCGTAAGAAATATGGTGTACGCCGAAGCAGAAAAGAAGTGGTCCGGATCCGAGCCGCACGCTTACGCCAGATTCTTAGAAGCGATACAGAAAGCTTTAAGTACCCGTACCCCGGTGGTACCGGCCGTAAGCGAACACAAGTATTATACCGGTCTTTCGCTCATCCGGACAAGCGGAGATGTGGTTTTACAGCGCCTGCCGGGATTTTTGGCGGCGCTGAAAGCGCAGGGCGTTAATGTAGAAGGCGTCGAGCTTCACGCTTCGAAGACGGAATTAAACGAACAGACCCTGCCGGCTTTTCTTGAAGCGCTCAAGCCTTGCGGCGCCGGCATAGCCACCATAAGCCCGGAGATATTTGACAGTAATTTATTCAGCGATATTCCCGGAGAGGGAACGCTTTCTTCGGAAAATCCGAAAAGGCGCGAAAGGGCCATAGCTATTGTAAGGGGCGCGATCGATCTCGCTATGAAAGCAAGATGCCAGAAAGTGAACCTTTGGCTCGGATTGGATACCGCGGCCGGAAAAGACAGGCCGGCAGCATATGCGCGGCTGATTGGCTCCATGGCCCAATGTCTTGACTATGCGGAGCGCAAGAACGTAATACTTACGGTAGAGCAGGTGCCGGCCCAGCTGCCTCTGTCAAGATCAGCGGAAGACCGCTACCCGTTGATATACAGGATGAGGGACGCGGTCTCCATTAAAGCATCTTTACAGGCTCAAGGCGTAGAAGCGGGTACTTTGAAGTGGTTCGGCGCCATATTCGATATAGCGCACGAGCTGAGATCCAACAGCGATCTGGCGGGCGCGGCAAAAGAACTGAATAACGCCGGCATAAGATTCTGGCTGCATGCTAACGACGAAAGCGGCTCAACAATAGCCAGCCGCCACCCGGAGGAAACGAAAAGACTCTTTGCGTATCTTAGGCAGATCGGATACGACACGCCGATAAGTTTGGACCTGGCTACGATCGGCGATGATATGGAGAGGATCGCGGCAACATGCAAAGCGAACATCGCTGCCTGCAACGGTCTTCTGGGCGTGAAACAAGCGCCCGCGCCGGCGGCAACGATTGCTTCGGCACCGTCAGAATCGCCCGCGCAATCACCGGCTGCGAGAGATGATGGACCTGTAACACCCGGTGTGGATTTTGCGGCTGATCGGGAAAAACCTTTAGAGGATCATGTAACGATAGTGGGAGGGACGACGGCAACGCGTCCTGATCCGCAGGTCACAGTGGGTTACCTTGCCCGTGCTCTAGGTGAGGCACCTGTGGAACCTGGTATATTTTTACCGGGCGACCTGGAGCCGATGGCAGTACCCGCCGCGCCGGCGGCAGTAAAAGTGCCGGACGCCGATCTTCAGACGGCAGCGCCAAAGACCGAAATAGCGACAGTTGGTATTGATGCGGAATTAGCGTCGATAAGGCAGAGACTTTTATTGGTAAATAACGAGCTTTCCAGGCTCGGCAATATCGTGAGGGAGCGCAAGTATGCCGCTGATAGAGCGCAGCGGATATTTGAAGAAATTTCGAAACCCGTCCCTGTAAAAGGTTCTAAAGTGTCCAAGCCCGCCGCGGGCAGCGATCGTATCAATAATGCCAAAAATGAGATGACCTGGGCAAAGAGAAGGCTTGATAGCGCCCTGCGGGACCGTGATGCCGCGTTGGCGCAGTTCAGATCATTACAGGAAGAGGAGAAAACGCTCAAGTTAAGGGCATCTCTTCCGGATAGTTTACAGACAGAGCAGACGGCGCCGACGGCATTTGACAAGCACGCCGCGCGCCATGGAGACCTGGATGGCGTTCCGGAACCGTCCACTTTGAATCTAGCGCCGGCAGCGCAGGCGCCCGCCGAGCGTTTGGCGGAAGTAGCCGGGGTAAAAGAGCGCGTCGGATTATTGGCTGAGAGAATCGATTTCCGCGAGCTGCGGATATATATGAATATCAAATTTTACAATCTAGTGTATCTTAGCTACGGCGCGCGTCTTATGCCAAAATGTTGGGCGGAAGCCGTGGCGGCAAAAGAGGCATTAGATGCGTCGCCGCACAGAAACAACTTCATTAAATCGGATGAATTTGATGCATTAGACGTGAATGTAAAAAATTGGCTAACCGGAGTAATGACCTTAGAAGACGCGGTGCGTATAGATAAAGATAAAAAAGGGATCAACGTAAACTTGCCGCAGGCGCTCGCATCTGTAACGGGAGATAAGGCGCCTGTTATGGAAAATGCTCCGGAGCTTCGTGATGCCGCCGAATATATTTTTAATTTACTTAAAGAATACGGCGCGGAGATGTCCGTAGAAGGGGCTAAAGATTCGAAGATCGATGGCACCAGGATCACCATAACGGTCATAAACAAAGACAATAAAGATGAAGGGGTCAGGTTTATTATAGGTAAGGACGGTCAGCGTATAAGGCTCCAGACAGATATACTGGCTTCAGATGATTATAGGATATCGTGGCGTCTTTGGGCTTTCAGTCCGGCCGATGACGGCGCCAAAGCGGTAGGAGAAGCTAAGAAGATGGTAAACGGTATTCTGAGTACGATAAAAGGATGGGGAGGCAGAAATCTCTCCGCTGATCCGGATATCATAGGTTATGTCCGCGCCAATCTGAGGAATCTTAAAGAACTGCTTCCCGGTGGCGTCAGCGAAGATAAGGTGGTGCAGATACTGGCGGTCTGGATAGAGAATAACAAGACTGCAGACGCCACGGTTTCTGCGCGTGATGCATTGTCTGAATTGGGAGTTTCTCATGTAACAATAAAAAAACTAATGGAAGTGTTTTTTATGGGCTCGATGCCGGCAACGACAGGCGCCCAAACACCTTCGGCGGCTGCGCTGGCGAAAAAGCCGGCGGTTATCGGCCAGGAAACATTGCTTAGAGAGTTGACATCAAATAATGTGGGCTCGGAGAGACAAAAGCAGATAATAAAGGCGCTTGCGATTATCGGCGATGAGCTATCTGTTGCTCAACTTAAGCTTGATAATAGTCAGTCCATGGATACGAATACAATAAAAGAACTTAGGGTTGCGTCGGACAACACTATCGAAGCAATACTTAAGCGCACGCGTGATCAGTTTGAGATGCTCGTTAATACGGCCAATGAAATGGCGGCGGGTATTTCACGGTTGAATACGTCTGAAGTATCGGATGAGGCGGGAGAGAGGGCGCCTTATGACGGGTTCCTGGAGCGCTTGAAAGCCCTTCCCGTGCCCGACAGGACAACGCTATTGACAAGATTATACAAGAATGTAGCGTTATTAACCCCGCAGGAAACCAAGGATAATATGGCCGATATAGTTATGTTTATCGCCGATAGGGGCATCGTAATGCCTGTACGGCTTGTTATGGAGCCTATTCTGTGCAGTAACTTTGTCACCGGCACATCATATTTCGATAATCCTCTAAATGAGCTTATAGGAAAGAATATGATGGAGCTTTCAGAGGGGTTTACTGATTATAAAGCAGGAACACCTCCGGCCAGTGATATGGTTGCAGAGATTCGTGCTCTTATGTCCGTCAGTGCCGGATTTGAAAAAGATCAGAAGATACGGCGCGACAGTGATATCAGGGCGGATGCCGATACCGCGACATTGCCTGAAGTCATATCGGATTATGTGGCGGAAAAGATAGCCGCAAACGGAGCTGCTCGCGTTCCTGAACTTGAGCTCGCCGATTGGAAGAACATATATAAGGCGGTAGATATGATGCGTCGGGAGAATATAGAGATACTGATCCCGCAGCAGATCAGGGGCAAAGATGGATCCCTGGTCAGATTCGGCCTTACGGAGGCGGTGACGAGGACGCTTCGAGATATAAAAGAACAGGTCGAAGCAAAAGGCGGGAAATTCGGCTGGAAAGAATATACCGATGAGAATCTCTCCGATCTGCTTCAAGGTAACACCGGCAGCAGAAAGATGATAATAACCGAAGACGCTACAAGCGCGTCGGTCAGGAAACTGCTTATGTCGAAACCGGATGCGTTTAAGGACGTGCGTCTTTACAGTATGGCGTCTTTGGCCGACTATGCCGGCATGGACAAAAATTCCCAGTCTGTATGTCAGATGAGGGCGATAATGATAGGTAATTTGATAATGCTGCACAAGGAAGGGAACATTGTTACCGGTGCGCTTCTTGAAGAGATGCTGCAGAACCGGCTGGACGAAACGAGTGTTCCGGAGTTTATCGCGAATATTCCTGAAAAAGAGAACGAAACTCCGAAACAGAGGCAGGAGCGCCTCAACAATTTCCTCAGGTGGCACGTGAGTCTCGTTGAGCTCCTTGGTAAGCAGTTAAGGCTGCTCGAAAAGTTCGTCTGGAGCGCGGCGTAAGCGAGTCGGACGGAGATTAGTCGTAAGTTGTAAGTTATAAGTTGTAAGTTATAAGATGAATAAAAGGATCAGGTTAAATATAGCCTGGTCCTTTTTTATTTTGAAGATTTTTGCAATAATTTTACCACTTTTACCGTCTTATATATGGGGAGATATGGGGAAATAAGGGGAAAGACAAGGAGGAGATATGGTCTACGAACCGAAGAGTCCGATGGGCTATAAGGAGCTTTTGACGTGGAGGCAGGCCGGCGAGATTTACCGGCGGACGAAGGATTTTACGCGGGAGCATCTTGACCTGCGGCGTGATATGCGGCTCATAGGCCACATGAATGACTCGGCGCGGTCGGTACAGAGGAACATAGAGGAGGGGTATAAGCGCGCGTCAACGAGGGAGTATGTGCAGTTCCTCGGATTTTCGCGCGCGTCGCTCGAGGAGTTGAAGGGGGACTTCGAGGAGCTGAAAAGGGAGGCCATAGAAGGGATAAGATGGGGAAATAAGGGTAGAGAAGGGTCGCGAGGAGAAGGGTCGCGAGGAGAAGGGTCACGAGGAGAAGGGTC
>CAZYZC010000109.1:0-4955 GCA_964650985.1 uncultured Planctomycetia bacterium
CGTACAACGGCAAGATGGGTAAGGATGCCGCCCTTGCCTTTTACCTCGCCAACAAAGATGCCATGCTCGAAGGAACAAAGGTCCTGTGGGAAGAAAAAGAGGACTACTACTCGCTCATGGTCATGCGCGAGTCGGAGCTTGAAGGAAGTTTCGATAGCGAAAAACAAAACGAGCCGGTCAGCGCCGAGTGGAGTCTCTATAATCCAGCGGAGTTTTGTTACTATAACGAGTCGTACCGCTCTATAGCAGAGCTGTTGCAGTGGATGAGTGATTACGCTGATATTATGGGCGGATGTGATCCTGCCACAGGAGAATTTACCAATAAGGGTGACTATTCGGCGATTACCTTAGTGGCGCGGGATAGAAGAGACGGGTTGATCTACATAATCGAATCCGATATCGCGCGCAGAACGCCGGCCGATACAGTGAGTTCTATCATCATGTATTGTAATCGATACAAGGTAAAGAAATTCGGCGTTGAGGCGAATTACTTCCAGAGTCTTATGGTCCAGGATCTGGAGAAGCGCATAAAACAGGAACGCCTGTATAAAACGGAGATAATACCGATCAAGAATACCTTGAATAAAAGGGAGCGGATACAGTCTATGCATCCGCTCATCAAAAACGGTACCATTATCTTCAACCGGCTCCATCAGCCACTTCTCGATCAGCTTAGATATTTTCCAAAGGGAAAATATGATGACGGTCCGGATTCGCTCCAGATGGCGGTGGAGGTATGCAGTCAGCCTATAAATGAGTTTTTCTTCTGGTTTGCGGGAGGACCGAAGTCGTCGCGAGATCCGGATGAGCTCGTGTGGCTTGGCCAATACGGCCGAAGATTTCACGGGTAGTTGGCTGCCCGGTAGTGGTATACAAAGCGCCGCGGTTTAATCCCGCGGCGCTTCCCTAGACCAAGCGCTATGAGAATAAAATGAGGTTAATCATGAGAACCGATGTTAAATGCTGTATTTTGTGGTACGTAGACAGAGATCGCATGACATATAATCCGGGGCTTATCATTACCAGTAATACTACGGATGGTGAAGTTGGTAAAATTACCTGCGAAATGATTAAACAGGGCAAGAATGTCAGAATTTTCACTTCCCCTGCTGTAGAAAACGTAAAGCAATTACCGCCTTTGGACAAACCTATCGGCGAGCTGGAGGATTATACATATGATCCATTGCTTATGTGGTAGAAAACGTTTCCTTAACAGAATATGATCTGTCTTTTTACCTCGAGGGGAAACGGCTGTGTAAAAATTAAGATATAAAAAAGTAAGTTATTTAGCTTTGTCATTTTCCCAATTTATGGTACACTGCATGAAACTGGAACAAGCGCCGTCGGGTATTTATGTGTTCAAAATTTCACAGAAGGCGAATATCGACAGGATAATTTAAAAATACAAAGAGGATGGGCACGTAATTTATGCAGAGTATAATTATGGCGTGTCTACGAAGTAAATTTAGTATAACATGCTTTGTTGTCTTACTCTCTCTCTTCCTATATCCCACTAAAGCGCACGCGGAAACGCCGGAAGGCGTTACGCACTCAAATGTAGCTAAAGACAGATTTGTTATTTCATGGACCACGGCGAATTCTGCGCAGGCATATATAAACTACGGCCCTACCCCATCTCTTGGGAATACGGCTTATGATGTGCGGGGGCAAACCGCCGAAGGGACAACCCACTACGTTCATGTTACCGGGCTAAGCGCAAATACGGTTTATTATTACGACATCGTCTGCGGCGGGGTCATTTATAATAATGGCGGTGCGCACAATACGGTTACCACGGGGGCAATTTTGTCTCCCGCGGCAAACTCTGATATCGCTTATGGGCAAGCATTTCTTGCCGATGGTGTCACTCCGGCCAGAGACTCAATAGTCTATATTAAATTGCGGGACAATAATGGGCTGGGAACAATCGGCGATTCGCAATTATTCTCTTATCTGGTAGATTACAACGGCTACTGGTACGTGGATCTTAAAAATATCAAGAACGCGTCCCTGAACGCATATTTCGAATATTCCGATGGAGACAGCCTTGTTATTGCAGCGAAGAGTACGAGCGGCGGCTCTATCTCATTCGTAGTTGATACCGCGGCGGATACCCCTGCGTCTTCCATGACAATTATACCGAATGCTCCGCCCGTTCTTAATAATATAGGTAATAAAATCGTCAATGAGACTGCGCTCTTGCAGTTCACAGTGAGCGCTACGGATCCGAACGGTGATGTTTTAATCTATTCAGCGAGCAACCTGCCTTCAGGCGCTACCTTTGACGCCGCTACAAAAACCTTCACATGGACGCCTGATTATACTCAGTCAGGCGCCTATGATAGCGTCCGCTTTGAAGTCACCGACGGCACCGCTAATGCGACAGAAGACATAACAATCACCGTAGCCAACACCAACCGGCCTCCTGTTCTTACAGCCATAGGCAGTAAGGCAATAGCCGAAGGCGCTCTTTTAGAGTTTATTCTTTCGGCAACAGACCCTGACGGAGATCCTCTTATCTATTCAGCGAGCAACCTGCCTTCAGGCGCTGCCTTTGATGCCGCTACAAAAACCTTCACATGGACGCCTGACTATACTCAGTCAGGCGCCTATAATAGCGTCCACTTTGAAGTCACCGACGGCACCGCTAATGCGACAGAAGACATAACAATCACCGTAAATGACACTGATGGCACTCCGCCGGTAACCAGTGACAATTATGACGGTCTATGGCATAAAGATGATTTCTCTATTGATTTAACCGCTACTGATGGACAAAGCGGAGTTGCGGCTACATATTATAAGATTAACGATGGGCCGACCCAATCCTTGGTTGCTGAGAGTTTACCGTTTATCTCGACGGAAGGGGGGAGTAATAAATTAGAATATTGGAGCGTGGATAATAACGGCAACGAAGAGCTCCCCCATAAGATAATTACGACGATCAAGCTGGATAAGACCGTGCCGACGGTTAATATAATAAGCCCTGCCAATGATGCTGCGTTCAGCGCGGGCCCGATAGCTATTAGCGGCACAGCCCAAGACGCGTTATCCGGGATAAAGAACGTTACGGTAAATGTAGAAGGGACTATTTATAATCCTACGGTTGGCGTAGATGGAAGTTTCTCTGTTACGGGTGTTAATATTACAGGCGGCCTAAACTCGATAAGGGCTTCGGCTTTTGATATGGCGGACAATACCAGTAAAGAGGATGTCGCTGTATTTTTAGGATGGGTTCTTCATTTACAGATTCCATATTCGACGATTACGGATTATTATAGCGGGGCTGCATCATCGCAGATGATATTGAATTACATGAGAAACGGCGTAGGCAGCAATCTCACCCAACAAGAAATATATGATTACGGTCATCCATATAACCTTCCCCAGAACTCGACCCTTTTAGAAATGGACCCTCGTGCTGTTGAACACGCGCTTGGCCATTTCGACCCCTATGATCTTACGGATCCCTCGGGTGCGGGGGATGCTTATAAAGGCTATAACTTCACTATAGAGGTCTTCGACAGTGAAAAGTTTACAGAATATTTAAGAGATGTTATACACTGGATGGCCTATCCTGTGACGATTAACTATTGGTGGCTGAATGGCGATCTTGTGAAGTGGCCGAATACGCCCGCGGCCGTGCCAGCATATGGGACGTATAATCATTGGATTGTGGTAAACGGAGCCGCGACGAGCGAAAACCCGATACCCGAGCCGCACACAAATCCATGGTATACCCCGAATTTCACGGTGTATGGTTTGTGGTTGACGGATCCTGCGACAGGCGGGATAGGGCAAGATTTATATGTAACAGCACAATCCGCGCAGGAAACGTTTCTTTTCCCCGTTACGACCTCCGATTCCTATAATGGAAAATACCTGCAGGTGGCAGAGCCTCCCCACATACAAAGTAAAGCCGATGTGAAGATGGCGGAACCAAAAGTGAATGATGAGACTCTGGAGATAGTGAAGATATCTAGAGAGCTCGCGAAGGAAATTCCGAATACATTGTCAGAAGTAGGCAAAAGAATGGAAAGCGCCAAGAGGCATCTCTACGATGCCGCTTTAGTTATTGATCTTCAAGACAATGTTAAAACTGTTGCAGATAAAAACTCCTCAAGTCAGGGTCAGGGTAAGGATTTATTAAATTCCGTCTTTAATAATGGTCAATCACCGTTAACGCTCGACTGGAGAAAGATAATAGATTCTTCGCTTTTTGCCGATGAGAATTTTGTAAAGGCGTTTGACGGAAGTCAGGCGAGGAGCTTTGTTAAAGTAACACGTGCCGATAAAGAAAACAGTTTCTACTATCTCATATCGTTTGATAAATACGTTAAGGGGCAATTCCTTACCTATGCCGCGATAATCATTGACGCACAAGACGGTAGTTTTAAGGAAGCATCGTGGGTCGAGGAGCCGACACGTTTTATACAGGTAACGGAAGAACGCGCCATGGAATTAATATTATCGAAAGACCCGGAATTGCAAAATACGAACTTAAATATTGAATTAATATGGCAACCGGGTGGTTACTCGCAATCGCCTTTTTATCCTTACTGGAAAGCTACTTCGGATGACAAAATTTATTTTGTAACACAAAAAGGAGAGGTTATAAGTAATGATTGGCAAAATAAGTAGTACAGGTACAATCAAAAAATTCATTTTACCGATATTCATTGTTTTTCTGTGTACAATTTTTTCAGCGCCCAATCTTTTTGCTTTTGAAGAGACGATTACCATTCCGGCGGAAAGTCCGCAAGGTGTAACACTTGATTTGAAAAAAGGCGAATATCTGGTTAAGATAGAAGGCGGCGCCATAACGCTTTTCTATCCCATAAATCCCAACTATCATTGGTTAATCGGTGTAGCTGTCGGCACTGATGTAAAAGGATATCAGGATGAGCCGAATATCGGGACGCTTTATTTTGAACCCAAACCGCCCGTATATAACC
>CAZYZC010000110.1:0-1834 GCA_964650985.1 uncultured Planctomycetia bacterium
TTTATCGCCTCGAATACCCCCAAAGCGGCCGCGCATACTATGGGAGACCCCCCGAAGGTGGATGCGTGCGCCCCGGGCGTAAGCACATCCTGATACTTGACCCCGGCTATACACGCGCCTATAGGCAGTCCTCCCCCGAGGGCCTTGGCGAGGGTCATGACGTCGGGGGCGATATCGTAATTCTGGTAACAGAACATCTTCCCGCTCCTGGCGATGCCCGTCTGCACTTCATCGAATATGAGAAGGAGATCCTTCTCGTCGCAAAGCGCGCGTAACGCCCTCATATACGCCTCATCGGCTATATTGACCCCGCCCTCGCACTGTATCGGCTCCAGCATCACGCCGATCGTCTTCTCGTTAACCGCTTTTTTAACCGCCTCGATATCGTTGAACGGTACATGGACGAATCCCGCCGGAAGCGGTTCAAACCCGTATTTAACCTTATCCTGCCCGGTCGCGGTGATCATCGCCAGCGTCCTTCCGTGGAAGGACTTCGTCATCGTTATTATCTCAAAACGCCCGGTCGCGCCGCCGTACTTCCTGGCAAGCTTCACGGCCGCTTCATTGGCCTCGGCCCCGGAATTCCCGAAGAATACCTTTCCCGGAAAAGCGCTGTCTACTATAGCCTTCGCGAGCTTCCCCTGCTCCTCGGAATAGTAATTATTCGACACGTGCATGAGTTTCTTCGCCTGCTTCGCTACGGCGGAAGCCACCCTGGGATGGCAATGACCCGTCCCGGACACCGCCCATCCCGGAAAGAGATCGAGATACCCGTTGCCCTCTATATCCCAGGCGAATGTCCCCTTGCCCTTCGCCAGGCAGAGCGGCGTTCTCGTATAAGTCTTCATTACGTACTTGTCGTACATAGCTATTACTTTCTCAGTCTTACTCATTTTTGTATCATCTCCCCCTCTAGGGTTTAGGGCCCGGGGTTTAGGGTTTAGTTTTTTACTATACCCTAACCCCTATACCCTTACTTTACAATTTCCGTCCCGATTCCCGTATCGGTAAATATCTCCAGGAGCATTGCGTGCTCCATGCCGGCGTCCAGTATGTGAGCCTTCTTCACGCCGCCTTTTATGGCCCTGACGCACGCTTCCGCTTTCGGTATCATGCCGGAGGCTATAACTTTTCTCTTTATAAGGCGCGAAACGTCCGAAGACTTCAGCGTATGATACAGCGTCTTCGGGTCGTCCTTGTCCCTCATTATACCCATCACGTTCGTAAGGAGGACGAACTTCTCAGCCTTGAGCTTTGCCGCTATGGCGCTTGCCACGTCGTCGGCATTCACGTTATAAAGCTCACCGTCCCGCGTCCCGCGACCGAGCGGATATATGACGGGCACCATATTGTCGCTTAAGAGCCTCTTGACCACCGTAGTATCTACGGATGTCACCTCACCTACAAAACCGAGGTCGCAGCCCGGGGTAAACTTCTTCACCTTTATAAGGTCGTTCTCAGTGCCGCTGAGACCGAAGGCCCTGGCGCCCATACCTTTAAGCTCGCCGACTATCTTCCTGTTGATGATATGCAGGGCCTTATCTATTATCCTGACGGTCTCGTCGTCCGTATAACGCCGGCCGTTTATGAACCTGGGCTCCAGGCCCGCCTTCTTCATCATCTTCGATATGAACGGCCCTCCGCCATGCACGACTATGGGGTGCATGCCGGCGTAGTTCATGAACATTATGTCCTCGAGTATCCCCCTTTCGATACCCTTCTCATCCACGGCGGACCCGCCGTACTTTATCACGACGACCTTGCCGAAGAACTTCTTTATATAGGGAAGCGCCTCTATCAGCACGCCGCTCTTCTTTATGGCATCGTTCATCAC
>CAZYZC010000110.1:1934-4869 GCA_964650985.1 uncultured Planctomycetia bacterium
ATGACCCTGGCATCCTCATCGTCTCCGGCGCCTACCACATTTATCTCTATGAGCTTCGTGGCGCCTTCTCCGTCAGCGGCAAGCATCTTCGCCAGGGCCGCGCATAAACCTTTAAGAGCATCCAGAAATATCCTGTAATCTCTGCCGGACCCGGTTATCTTCTTATTTCCCGCCAGACCGCTGGCCATGATGAAGAGCGAGTCGTTGGTCGACATATCCCCGTCGACCGATATCATATTAAATGAACCGTCTGCCGCATCCAACAGCGCTTTCTCGAGCATCGCCTTGGATATCGATACGTCCGTGGTGACAAACCCGAGCATCGTAGCGTGCCTCCCAGATCTATTCATAAGCGGATGTATCATCCCGACGCCTTTGGCCGCGCCGCCTATCGTGACGACCTCTCCTCCCAGCCTGACCTTAACGGCCATCTCTTTTTTAACCGTATCCGTCGTCATTATCGCGCCTGCAAGATCGCTTCCGCCCTTTATCGACAGCCCCAATATGAGTTCGGGCGTCTTCGACGCTATCTTCTTCAGAGGGAGCCTGTGGCCTATTATCCCGGTGGAAGCCACTAATACTTCGCGTGCCTTGAGCGCCATGCCTTTGGCTATACACGCGGCCATCAAGAGCGCGTCGGCGTCGCCCTGCCTGCCGTTGGCGCAATTCGCATTACCGCTGTTGACCACTATGGCCCGGTGCGTCTTATTCCTTAAGTTCGCTATGCTCAGTCTTACCGGAGACGCTTTAAAAGCGTTCGTCGTGAATACTCCGGCGGCCGCCGCGGGCGCCTCCGAATACAGAAGCGCGAGATCCGGGTTTCCGGACTTCTTTATGCCGGCCCTTATCCCGTTTGCCAGAAAACCTTTCGGGGCCGTCACCCCGCCGTTTACGATTATCATAGGAGGCCTTCGGTCTCTGGGAATCCGCACATTATATTCATATTCTGCACCGCCTGCCCCGCCGCGCCCTTCTTCAGGTTGTCGATACAGGAGACTACTATGAGGCTCTCCCCCGTCACCTTCAGGCCTATATCGCAATAGTTGGTGCCTACGACGTCCCTTATCTGCGGCAGCCTGCCCTCATCGGATATCCGCACGAACGGCTTACCCTTGTAAAAATCCCTGTATACGCCCACCGCCGCTTTGGTATCGAGCTCTTTCGTGAGCTTTAAGTATATCGTCGAAAGTATGCCCCTATTCATCGGTATCAGGTGCGGCGTGAATATTATGTCTATGGCCTTACCCGCCACTTCGGAGAGGAACCTGTTTATCTCCGGTTTATGCTGGTGGTCGTTTACCTTATAGGCCTTCAGGTTCTCGTTTACTTCGGCGAAAGATAGCGCCAGGTCCGGCTTCCGGCCGGCCCCCGTTACGCCGGACTTCGAATCCGATATGATCCTCGACGTGTCCACCATGCCGTTTTTTAACGCCGGCGATATCCCGAGTATTATCCCCGTGGGATAACAACCGGGATTCGACAGGAGCTTCGCCTTCTTTATCTTCTCAAGGTATAATTCGGGCAGTCCATATACGGCCCGGCCGAGATTGACTTTATCCCTGTGCTCGGCGCCGTACCATACTTTATATACGTCGGGATCGAGCCTGTAATCCGCGCTCAGGTCGATGACGAGCTTGCCGGCCTTTAAGAACACCGGAGCCACGTCCATGGAGACCTTATGGGGAAGGCCCAGGAATACGAGATCGACGTTCTTCGCCATCGCTTCCGAATCCGGTTTTTTACAGATTATATCGAGCTTTCCCTTAAAAGCCGGAAATATGGAGGAGAACGGCTCCTCCTTGTCGATAACGGCGGAAAGCTCCGTGATCGATACGTGCTTATGGGCCAACAATATCTTTATAACCTCTTCGCCGGCGTATCCTGTAGCGCCGACAACGCCTATTTTAAGCATATCTCTCTCCTAAAAATTTGTGTACTAATTTTTATCCCGAGGCCGCGACATATAGGAGCGGCCGAGGGGCAGTCCGTCGGGAAACACAATTCATATTAAATTAAAAAACCCACCCTGTCAACTAAAATATCGTCGGAGTTGACCGGATAGGCTTTTGTTTATCGTCGGACTATATCTCTGTCGAAGCTCAAAGATGATTTGCTTTGAGCGAAGAAGGATTAACGCTTAGTGAACTGGAATCTCCTTCTGGCACGCTTCCGGCCGTACTTCTTGCGTTCGCGCATCCTGGCGTCACGCGTCAGGAACCCGGCCTTCTTTATATCTTTTTTGAGGCTCTCGTCCATTATTACCAGAGCCCTGGCTATACCGTGTTTCACGGCGCCTGCCTGGCCGCTCAAGCCGCCGCCGTTAACATTGACCAACACATCGATCTTTGCGTCGAGCTTAACAAGTTCCAACGGCTGCATGATTATAAGGCGGTTCGACTCCCGGGGAAAGTACGCCGCGAACGGCCTTTTATTGACCGTTACGGTACCCGTGCCCTCGGCTATCCTTATCCTGGCTACCGAGTTCTTCCGTCTGCCTGTAGCTGCAAAATATGTCTTTTTCGTCATATCTCCCTTAACCTATCTTCATCTCTTTTGGCCTCTGGGCCTGATGCGGGTGCTTATCATCGGCGTAAACCTTCAGCTTCTTAAGCATCTTGTCTCCCAGCTTATTCTTCGGCAGCATACCCTTGACGGCGTGCCTTATCACATAATCCGGTTTTCTCTTCAGTACCGACTCCAGCGTCTCGCTCTTGAGTCCGCCCGGATATGCCGAATAGCTCTTGTATGTCTTCTGTAAAAGTTTCTTGCCGGTAGTCTTTACCTTTGACGCGTTTATGACTATCACCTCGTCGCCGGTATCCTGATGGGGCGAATAGATGACCTTATCCTTGCCCATAAGAACGGTCGCTACCCTGGCGGCCAACCTGCCTAGGATCTGATCCTTGGCGTCGACTACATGCCAGATCTTCTTTAT
>CAZYZC010000111.1:0-4766 GCA_964650985.1 uncultured Planctomycetia bacterium
TGCAGGAATCTGCTGATCGGGTTAGTGTTTTTGCCCGCGTGACTCCGGAGCAAAAATTGCGGCTTGTTAAAGCGCTCCAGACAAGAGGTTATATTGTGGCGATGACCGGAGACGGCGTCAATGATGCTCCGGCGCTCAAGCAAGCTAATATAGGCATTGCCATGGGACGCACAGGCACCGAGGTCGCCAAGGAAGCTGCGGATATGGTTTTAACCGATGATAATTTTGCTTCGATTGAGGCAGCGGTCGAGGAGGGGCGTTGCGTCTTTGACAACTTAAAAAAATTCTTTGTCTGGACATTGCCGACCAACTTAGGCGAAGCACTTGCTATTATGGTTGCCATTTTTGCAGGTATGGTGCTTCCTGTCGCGCCGGTTCAATTACTTTGGATAAATATGACTACCGCTATATGCTTGGGTATGATGTTAGCTTTTGAGTCTAAGGAACCCGATTTGATGCAACGTCCGCCGCGGGATCCTAAAACGCCGATTATGACTGGCGATCTTATAGCGCGAACTATCACGGTAGGCATTCTTTTAGCATTGGGGGTCTTTGCCCTATTTTTCTACGAAAGAAATAACGGATTAAGTATAGAAGAGGCGCGAACTGCGGCTGTCGGGGTCTTGGTTATCGGTGAGCTGTTTTATCTGTTTAGCTGCCGCTCGTTAACACGATCTCCATTTGTCTTGGGGTTCTTTTCTAATCGTTGGCTGATCGTCGGCGTTTTACTTATGTTGGGATTGCAGATGTTTTTTACCTATGTCCCAGCGATGAACCGTTTTTTTCATAGCGCTCCGATTTCGCTGGGTGCTTGGGTGCGGATTTTTTTGATAAGCTTGTCGATTTACATTATTGTGGAGATTGAAAAGTGGGGCCGCAGGCGGTTCTTAAATCGAAAACGGCTATGATTAATTATTGAGCCTGCTGATAATACATCGGATTAAACGGCGTCGGCTGGCTGATTATTAAGTTCCTAAAGTCCGAAAGCCATCGATCCCATTTTTGCATTTCAGTTTTTCCTCTAGAATATCACGCCGACCATGGGTATGTGTAAATGCCAAGTGCCAGAATAAATAATATAGATTGTTATTACGAAATTTACGGTAACGGCAGCCCTCTTATTCTTATCGCCGGCCTTGCCGGTGATAGCCAGAGTTGGCAGCCAATACTTGGGGGTTTGGCAGAATATTTTAAAGTGGTTGTTTTTGATAATCGCGGTATCGGCAGGACACGATACCCCCGGGACAGCTTCCAGATTTCCACATTAGCCCTTGATACGGTTTGCTTGCTTGATGAGTTGGCGATTGAAAAGGCAGACATCTTGGGCCATTCCATGGGCGGATACATTGCGCAAGAAATAGCGATAGAATATCCAGAAAGAGTAGATAGATTGATCCTGGCAAGTACCTGCGCCGTTACTTCCCAAAAGAACAAGTCTCTGTTTGGCGGTTTGCTTAAGGCTTTAGAGAGCGGAAAAAGCTATGAATTATTCATCAGGGAATTCTTCTATTTAATCTTTACTCCTGAATATCTTAGCAACAAAGAAAATATTGAATCGGCTGTAAAATCTGCTTTAGATTACCCTTTCCCGGTGACCCCGGAGGGATTCAAACTGCAGGTGGAGGCTTTGAGTAATTTTAGTTCGCAAGCCAGGTTAAATAAGATAAAGTCATCGACTTTGTTGATGTCAGGTAGAAAAGATATCTTGGTTACCCCAGAAGAGGCACAGCTATTGGCAGATAAGATACCTTTTGTTAAAACCCTATACCTGGAAAATGCGGCTCATTCCTTTCAGGTGGAGCAGCCCGACTTTTTAGTCGACTGTGCGGTTGAGTTTTTGTTGCAAAAAAAGATTCAATGAGCATAGTACATAATTACTCCGTTGGATACAGAGAGGTTTCCCCTCGGCTCATGCGAGAGGGGCCCCAGTTTTTAAGAATATTCTTTTTTATTAGGGTTTTTAGGTATATAATAATTTAGAAAAACAGTTATTATTTAGATAAGTGGTCTGGGGATGCGCAAGTATTCCTGGAGGATTTTAGATGGTCGGGCCGCCATCTGATTAAATGATCAGGTGGCGGTTTTTTTATGAGAGGAAATAGCCGGGAATAAACACTATGGCCAATAATATCAAGAAGATAGCTTTTATAGGCAATTATCTCCCCCGGCGTTGCGGCATTGCGACGTTTACTACGGATTTTTGCGAGACGTTTTCAGATCAAAATCCGTCTGTCCAGGTATTTGCGGTACCTGTCACAGATATCGAGGAAGGCTATGATTACCCCGAAAGAGTACGTTTCGAGATCAAGGAGCAGGATATAGACTCGTACAAAGCGGCGGCGGATTTCCTCAATCTCAACGATATCGATGTCGTCTGTCTTCAGCACGAATTTGGTATTTTTGGAGGCGACGCAGGCGGTTATATATTGGCGTTATTGCGCCAATTGAAGATGCCTATAATAACGACTTTGCATACGGTACTGAAGAATCCATCGGTACGCCAAAGACGCGTTATAGATGAATTGCTTGGTTTATCCGATTATGTGGTTGTGATGACGCAAAAAGCTGTCGACATCCTTCAGACAGTAAATAAGGTACCCGAATCTAAGATACGGTTGATTCCGCACGGGATACCCGACGTTTCTTTTATAGATCCCAATTTCTATAAAGACCAGTATGGAGTCGAGGGCAAGATCACGCTCCTGACGTTTGGGTTGCTTGCTCCGCATAAGGGGATAGAGGTTGTCCTGCGAGCGCTTCCTAAAGTTATAAAAGAACATCCGAACGCGGTATACATAGTAGTCGGCGCTACACATCCCAATCTGTTAAGGCATGAAGGTGAAGCATACAGGATCTTCTTACAACGCCTTTGCGACGAGCTTAAAGTCTCGAAGAACGTCATTTTCCATAACCGGTTTGTATCCCCTGAAGAACTCAAAGAACTGCTCGTACTTGCCGATATTTACATTACTCCATATCTTGAAGAGGCACAGATAACCTCCGGGACATTAGCCTATTCGTTCGGCGTAGGAAACGCGGTCATCTCGACTCCATATTGGCATGCTACCGAACTGCTCGGCGACGGCAAGGGCATTATCGTGCCGTTTAATGATCCGGAAGCGACAGGACAGGCAATCATAAGGCTCATCGGTAACGAAAACGAACGTAACGCGATGCGCAAGAATGCCTATCTTTTAGGCCGCGATATGATATGGAGCAATGTGGTGTCAAAATACGCGTCGATTTTCGAAGAATCCAGGATGAAACATCCTTCTGCGATGAAAAAGAAGATAAAGATGTATCCTCTTGAAGAACAGGTTCCGGTATTACCCGACATCAAGCTAGACCATCTCGTGAGGATGACTGATTCCATTGGGATCTTCCAGCATGCCACGTTTAATGTTCCTAATTTTTCCGAAGGATATTGCACAGACGATAATGCGCGGGCGCTCATCCTGACCGTCCTGCTTGAGAGCCTCGGTACCATAAATCCTCTTAAAATCAATGATCTCGCGAGCCGCTACCTTGGATTCATCAGATACTCCTGGGATCCTTCTATTAGCCGGTTCAGGAATTTTCTGACCTTCCAGCGAAATTGGAAAGAAGAAATACCCAGCGAAGATTGCCACGGGAGGGCGCTATGGGCTATCGGCACCTGCATCGGGCAATCCAAAAACGAAGGTTTTGTTCAGATGTTAGTTGAGTTTTTTGAAAAGGCCATTGTTTCTTCGGCGTCATTTACTTCGCCGCGCGCGTGGGCTTTTATATTGCTCGGGATACATGAATATCTGCAGCGTTTTCACGGAGACAGGCTCGCTCGTAACTGTATGCAGACACTTGCTACGCGGCTTCATGATCTTTACAAAACAAATAGTGACGCGGAATGGCGATGGTTTGAATCATCTTTGACATATTGCGACGCCAAATTGCCCCATGCCCTTTTGTTAAGCGGGCATGATCTCGATAATGAAGAAATGCTGAAAGCTGGGATAGATGCTTTAAAGTGGCTTACAAAGATACAGACTTCGACTCGTGGTCATTTTCAGCCGGTAGGTACGGACGGCGAATATATTCGCGGCGGGGTTAAGCCTGTCTTTGACCAGCAACCGATAGAAGCCTATGCTACCGTTTCGGCATGCCTCGAAGCCTATCGCGTCACAAAAGATAAGATATGGCATGAGGAGGCTTTAAATGCTTTTCAGTGGTTCCTCGGGAGTAACGATCTCGGTATTTCCTTATATGACCCGGTGGCGGGTGGATGCTGTGACGGGCTTCATATTAACAGGGTAAACCGTAATCAAGGTGCTGAATCTACGCTCTCTTTTCTTCTATCCCTGACCGAAATGAAACAGATGGAAAATATTCTCGAAAGCCTTAAGGAGCCCTTGGAGGAATGATAAAAAATACCGGTATAGCCATTATCCCTGATAGCGAGCGGGTCATCATCAGGCCGTATATTCCCGCTGATCAATCGCGCGTCCCGAGGATCGTCTCGCGCGTTATGGCGCTGGAGGAATCCGCCGTCGAAGAAGAGCTAAAGAAGGTCATGCGCGATTTTTCGGCGCGGCACCATAATTTTAATGTCATCCTTAAGCGCCAATTTGAAGTCGTCCGCGCATATATGCCTTCCGATTTCTTGCCTTCTAAAGCGCGCAAGCTTCTCATAGGAGCGTACTTCATCGGTGAGCGTTCATATGAATCAACGGCTCTATTTAATCCTTCTATTGTCGCGCATCCCGATCAGTCCGGGGTTTCTCGCGGTTCGT
>CAZYZC010000112.1:0-4758 GCA_964650985.1 uncultured Planctomycetia bacterium
AAATGATAAAGGAGAAGAGGCCTGATGCGACGATCGCTTTATTTTGGCACATCCCATGGCCGAACACGGAAGTGTTCTCCATCTGTCCCTATCAGGAACAGATATTGGATGGGTTGCTGGCCTGCGATTTGATAGGTTTCCATGTGCAGTATCACTGTAACAACTTTTTAGATACGGCCAACAGGCTGCTTGAATCGCGTATTGACACAGAAAAGTTCAGTATCACTCGCTTTGGCAAGGAAACTTTTGTGAGGGCTTTCCCGATAAGCGTAAATGGCTATGTTAACAAGCCCCCCGAAGACAGCTTGCGGGATATCGATAGAATAAAGAAAGAGTATGAGCTGGAGGGTAAAATACTGGCTCTGGGGGTTGATAGAATCGATTATACAAAAGGCATAGCGGAAAGAGTATCCGCGATAGACAGGTTTTTGGGAAAGTATCCGCAATATAGAAAAAAGTTTGTTTTTATACAACTTGCCGCGCCAAGCAGGATCCATATAAAGCGTTATCATGATTTAATAGCAGAACTTGACGAACTCATAGAAAAGACGAACTGGAAATATTTAGACGGTGACTGGAAGCCCATAGTTTATTTAAAGAGGCACTTTGCCCAGGAAGAGATAAGACCGTTTTACTCCCTTGCGGACCTTTGTATTGTAAGCTCTCTGCACGATGGCATGAATTTAGTGGCAAAAGAATATGTAGCCGCAAAAGCAGATTTAAACGGGGCTTTGATCTTAAGCCGTTTTACCGGAGCTGCGCGCGAACTACAGGATGCGATACAAATAAATCCTTATTCGACGGAAGAGTTTGCGGATGCCATAAAATTCGCTATAGATATGCCCTTAGCGGAAAAGAAGAAACGAATGCAAGAGATGCGTAATATTATCAGGGAAAATAATATTTACCGTTGGGCCGGAAACATTATCACGGAACTAACTTCGCTGAGAAAGGCATAATCAAGGTATTATGGAGCATCTTTTTCCTGCATTGGAAAGCATCAAAAAAGAACTTAAAAATCGATACATCTATCTTTTTTTGGATTGTGACGGAACATTGGCGCCTATTTCCGACACGCCGGCCCGGGCACGCATTCCTCAACAAACGAAAGAAGTCCTTATATCCCTGTCGCGACTTGAAAAGCTGAAACTTGCAATAATCAGCGGAAGATCATTATCCGATATAAAGGCCATTGTAGGCCTGGACGGGATAATTTATGCTGGTAATCATGGGCTTGAGATTGAGGGCGCAGGCATAACCTCTGAATGGAAGATAGATCCGAGCTATAAAGACAATCTGGCGGAGATTAAAGCGCAACTGACAAAAGAATGCATCGCAATTCCCGGCGTATTATTAGAAGACAAAGGCCTGTCTTTATGTCTTCATTATCGAATGGCGAGCGCTGATGAGGGAAAGATCAGTGTTATTTTTCACAGAGTCACAGACCCCTATAAAATATCGGGAAAAATATCGATTATGCACGGTAAAAAGGTGATCGAGATCAGACCGGCCATAGGTTGGGATAAAGGTAAAATAGTAAAATGGTTACTAGCCAGAGAGCGTTTACTGGCTCAGGACAGAAATTATATAGCTATATATGTAGGCGATGACGAGACGGACGAAAAGGCATTTAAAGCTTTGGGAGATAACGAAATATCCGTAATGGTCGGAAATGTCCCCACTTCATCGGCAAAATATTACGTTAATGATACGGACCAGGTCTATCAGCTACTTACGATGATTTTAAATATGCTAAACCATTGACATGGAAAAATTGATAAAAGCAACAAAGCCATTCAAATTCTATACGCGTTTACATCTGTCGGAATTGACAGGACGTAAAGCGTCGAACCTCAAACAGCTCGTAGATATAATGAGAACAATGCCTGAGTCGTCAATTTATCATCATACTCACCGGTTTTTACAGCAACATCAATACCTCTCTCCTGAACCTCCAAATGACTTTGCATACTGGGTAACGAGCGTGCTTGGTGAAGAAAAGTTAGGGGAGAGGCTAGCAAGTATTGATACCGTTCAATTTACAACCATTCAGGAATTGCAAAATAAGATTATTTCAACAATTGAAACATACATAAAATCTAATGCCAAGGCGGCTATAAGATATGCTCATGAAAATGAAGAATTCCACTTCATGAAATCGGTCAGTTTTATATTACCAACACAATATGCGGCAACCGATCTGGAGGAGTTTATCGGAATACTGAAAAAAGTAGACATAGATTCCATATATTTTCATATTTTTGAGGCGCGTCTCCGGCTTGGTAAAAAGACGAATGACTTTTCGAATTGGATAGAGACGTCGCTTGGCAATAAAGAGCTGGCAAATAAGATCCTGAAGCTGGATCCTTACACATATACGTTGGAAGATTTACGTAAAACGCTAATACGGATCATAGAAAAGAGTCTTAAGAGATGACAAGAATTGATCAATATGCCCCGATCGTCGGGCAGGCAACTATAGATGATTTAAGATTGCTTGCCGAAAGATTGAAGGGCAAGAAAATCCAGCATATAAACTCAACCGCGGTTGGCGGAGGCGTTGCTGAGATATTAAATCGCATGGTTCCGCTTTTCCAGGAGCTGGGCGTTGAAACCCGTTGGGACGTGATAAAAGGCGGCGATAAGTTTTTTGAAGTTACAAAGAAGTTTCATAACGCGTTACACGGCAAGGAAGAAAAGATAGAGGCTGGTGATTTTATCGCCTTTATGGAAAACGGCCAGCACAACATCGACGAAATGGATATACATGGCGACATAGTATTCATCCATGATCCGCAGCCGATAATGCTCGTCAATAAGAAGTCCAATAATAAATGGATTTGGCGCTGCCATGTAGACGTGTCCCAACCGAACGAGGTTGTATGGAAGTTTCTGTATGATTATATCGTCAAATATGACTCCGCCGTATTTTCCGCGCCTGAATTTGCCCAAAGTTTACCCATAAGACAATTTCTGATCTCACCCTCTATCGATCCCTTAAGCGATAAAAATAAAGAGCTTCCGCAAAATGTCATAGATAATGTGTTAGAGAAATATGGTGTCGATCCCAATAGGCCGATAATTACTCAAATATCGCGTTTTGATAGTTTGAAGGATCCTACGGGCGTGATCGAAGCTTATTTAAAAGTTAAGAAATATACCGACTGCCAGCTTATATTGGCCGGCGGCGGAGCGGCCGATGATCCGGAGGGCGTGTCCGTCTATGAGGAGTGTAAAATTATGGCCGCGAAAGATAAAGATATACACGTTCTTTTGCTGGCTCAAAATGATATAGAGATAAACGCGCTGCAGCGTGCGTCGACCGTCATTGTCCAAAAATCTATAAAGGAAGGCTTTGGCCTGACAGTTGCCGAAGCTTTGTGGAAAGAGAAACCCGTAGTGGCGTCCCATGTAGGAGGCATACCATTACAAATAGCGCACAAATACTCGGGCCTTCTTTGTAATTCAATTGACGGCGCCGCGTTCTCGATAAAGCAACTTTTAAACAATCCGGAATATGCGCAAAAATTGGGTAAGAATGGGAAAGAGCACATACGGGGCAACTTTTTGATAGCGCGCCATCTTAAGGATTACATGCTGTTATTTCTTTCATTGTATCATGGGGGAGATGTAGTGTATCTTTAAATTTTATGAAATTAAGCGGCTGGATATTTATGATCGTTTCTTGGACTTTCATTTTGAGCCTTGCAACATTTTGTTTTCGTAATGGGGGCGTTCCCCGTGGAGACATGTGGTTTTAACGGTACTTGTGCTGGCCTGTGGCGCAAGACCGCTCTATAAATTCTGGATTAAAAAATAGCAGATTTGAAAGGTGCTCTAAATAATACTTAAATCCTCACGTTTTTACCAATCTCATTTTAATTCATAGCATTCCTACCTTTTATGTTAAAATATACATAAAATAAAGCATATTAATATGTACGGTTGTGTCGGCCAAGGATATTTCCTCGAGATACGATAATTATTCATAAGCCATTGAAATATAGTGGATAACAAAAATGTGTACATAAAGACCTTCGGATGGCCGGTGGCAGGATTATAATAATGCGATGGCAAGCTTGGCCGGAGCGGTGGTCGGGGCGTTGTAAGAAAGGGTTAAAATGAAACAATGGTATGAAGCATTATTCGAGAATTACGCGCGCAAATACGATAATGAGCCTTTTGTCCAAGGCACTGCGGGCGAGTGTGACTTTATTGAGCAGGAGATAGCCCGCGATAAGTCCTTAAAAGTAATCGACATCGGTTGCGGTACCGGCCGTCACGCAATTGAATTGACCAAAAGAGGGTATAAGGTGACCGGCGTTGACCTTTCCGAGTCACAGCTTGCGGGAGCGCGTGAGAAAGCCAAAGCGGCAGGCTTGACTATCGATTTCCAGAAGCACGACGCCCGAGCGCTTCCTTTTGAGAATGAATTTGACCTGGTGATCATGCTCTGCGAAGGCGGGTTTTCGCTGATGGAAACAGATGAGATGAATTTTGAAATATTAAAGAACGCGACAAAGGCGTTAAAAGCTAAAGGCAAGCTTATATTCACGACATTGAACGGGTTATTTCCGCTTTTTCATTCCGTCAAAGAATTTTATGAGTCCGCGGCCAAAGAAGGCAATTCAGCGTGTAAAAATTGTTCTTTCGATATGATGACGTTCCGGGACCACAACACCGTCGCCTTCGAGGATGATGCGGGGAATAAAAAAGAATTAAAATGTAATGAGCGTTACTATGTGCCGAGTGAAATAA
>CAZYZC010000113.1:0-4709 GCA_964650985.1 uncultured Planctomycetia bacterium
CCGGTTATCAATATTCGCGGCTTCACGCTGAACTTTTCTTCAGTTTTTTCCACCACGCCTTATGCTGTGAGTACCAATTTACCGTCAGCTCCAGCGCGCCTTTAAAATCGTGCCTCGGCTCCCAGCCCAGGGCCCTGACCTTGGCTATATCCAGCGCGTAGCGCTTGTCATGGCCCGGGCGGTCCTTGACGAACTCTATGCGCTCCTCCCCTTTACCCAGAAGCTGAAGAAGGGTCCTGGTGAGTGCCATATTCGTTATCTCGTTGCCTCCGCCGATATTATATACCTCGCCGATCCTGCCTTTATGCATAACGGCGTCGATGGCCTCGCAGTTATCAATTACAAAAAGCCAATCGCGCACATTGGAACCGTCCGCATAGAGCGGGACCTTCCTGCCCTCCAGGAGGTTCGTCACGAAAAGCGGTATCACTTTTTCCGGATACTGATACGGGCCGAAATTATTCGAGCTCCTGGTTATTATAACCGGGAGGCCATGCGTTACGAAGTACGACCTCGCCAGGAGATCTCCTCCGGCTTTGGCCGCCGAATAAGGGCTGTTTGGGGCTATGTTACTGTCTTCGGTAAAAGCCCCGTTTGATATGCTGCCGTATACTTCATCGGTCGATATCTGAATGTAACGCTCTGTGCCACAAAGCGTTGCGGCTTCCAGAAGAGTATGTGTGCCTAAAATATTCGTGCGCACAAACTCGTCCGGATCTTTTATGGACCTGTCCACATGGGTCTCCGCCGCGAAATTAAGCACCACGTCGGAACCTTTCACGAGCATGTCGACGGTCTTCCGGTCGGCGATATCGCCTTTTACAAAATTGTAATTTTTATTCCCCGATACATCTTTTAGGTTCTCGAGATTTCCGCAATAGGTAAGCTTGTCGAGGTTCGTGATCTTGTAATCCGGATATTTGGCCAGCATGTGGCGTATGAAATTCGACCCTATGAACCCCGCGCCTCCTGTAACCAGAAGTCTCTTCATCCGTTTTTCGCTTTTCGATTTTTGCTCTTTGCTTTATCCGCCACGAGATTGTTCGCCCGCAATAGCGAATCGAACGTCCCCGAGTCCGTCCACCAGCCATCGAGCATGCTGTACTCAAGCTCGCCCTTACGGATATACGCGTTATTCACGTCCGTTATCTCCAGCTCGCCGCGCCTCGAAGGCTTCAGCGTCTTTATTATGTCGAAGACCCGTTCGTCGTACATGTATATCCCCGTAACGGCATAATCGGACTTCGACCTCTTTGGCTTCTCTTCTATCGATACTATCTTCTTGCCCTTGAACTGCGCGACGCCGAACCTTTCCGGGTCGGCAACCTTCTTTAAGAGTATCCTCGCGCCTTTCGGCTGCTCCATAAATTCATCGACTGCGCCCTTTATGCTCTTTTCGATTATGTTATCGCCCAGGATAACGATTATCCTGTCTTTATCGGCAAAGTGTCTGGCGAGTCCAAGCGCTTCGGCTATCCCGCCCTCACCTTCCTGGTAAGTATAATTAATGTGTTTTAGCCCGAATTCGGCCCCGTTGCCTAAAAGCCTTAAGAATTCCCCCGCGTGCATGCCTCCGGTAACTATAAGGATCTCCTTTATGCCGGCATCGACAAGCGTCTGTATAGGATAATAGATCATCGGCTTATTATATATCGGCAAAAGATGTTTATTACTAACCCGAGTCAGCGGATAAAGTCTCGTCCCTAAGCCTCCGGCCAGAATGACGCCTTTCATTCCCATGGGCTATTTCCTCCAGTCGTAAGGTATGTCGTTATTATACGCGTCGAGCCTGTACTCGTCGGGCTCCTTATGGCTATACATCTTTGTGGGGGTATTTATCACCACCGCCTCGCAGTCGCTGACACACTTAAAGCCGTGATATACATTTTTTGGGATCGTAACCAGCATCGGGTCGTCGAGGCTTATGATGAAGTCGTTCACCTCGCCGAAGGTCGGAGAAGACTTCCTTGGGTCGTAAAGAGCCAGCCTCATCTTCCCGTGCACGCAGGTGAAATTATCCTCCTGCTTCTTGTGATAATGCCAGGATTTTACCACTCCGGGAAACGCGGTCGTCATATAGACCTGTCCGAATTTCTTAAAAAACTTATCGTCGGCCCTCATTATCTCCATGAGTCTGCCCCGGCCATCCGGGATGACCTTGAGCTTCTTTACGCTTACGCCTTTTATCATGATCATCTTCTCCCTATTCCGGAATACTTAAATCCAAGCGACTTTACCGCCTCGGGGTCGTAAATATTACGGCCGTCCATTATCACCGGCTGCCGCATAAGTTTTTTTATCTTCTTAAGGTCCAGATCCTTAAATTCATTCCACTCGGTAGCTACTATAAGACAGTCGCAGCCTTTGGCGGCATCATAAGCGTCTTTACAGAATTTTATTCCGGAATCCAGAACGCCTTTTGCTTTGGCCATAGCGGCCGGATCGTAAGTCCTTATCCGGACACCCTCTTTTTCAAGCGCCAGGATCAAGTCTATTGCGGGAGAATATCTTATGTCATCGGTATCCGGCTTAAAAGACAGCCCCAGAACGCCCACCGTTTTATTCTGCAGGTTCCATATCATCTCCTCGACCTTCTTGATCAATACGGACTTCTGCATGCGATTGACCCGCTCAACCTCTTTCAACATGCCGAAATCATAACCGCACTTTTCCGATATGCGTATAAAAGCCCCGAGATCCTTAGGAAAACAGAACCCGCCGAAACCTATACCCGCGTTAAGAAAATCCTTGCCTATACGCCTGTCCAGGCCTATGCCGCGGGATACCTCCCTCACATCGGCCCCAAGCCTGTCGCATACGTTGGCAATCGAGTTTATGAACGAGATCTTCATGGCTAGAAATGAGTTCGACGCGTGTTTTATGAGTTCAGCGGATTTCATATCGGTAACGACCATCTCGGACTTAAGAGGCCTGTAAAGCTCGGTAAGCGTATCTTTGGCTTTTTTGGATTTAACCCCTATGACGATCCTTTCGGGGTTCATGAAATCTTTTATCGCCGAACCTTCCCGCAGGAACTCAGGATTGGAAGCGACGTCAAACTTAACCCTGCGCTTATTGTGTATCCTTACGGTATATTCAACCCATTCTCCGGTGTTGACCGGGACGGTTGATTTCTCGACTATAAGTTTATACGAGGACATCGAGCCGGCTATATCGCGCGCGACACGCTCGACGAAACTTAGATCCGCTTCACCGTTATCCCTGGGAGGGGTGCCTACGCATATGAATATAATATCGGATTTGGCTACGGCATCCTTGATATTTGAAGTGAACGACAGGCGCCTCTCTTTGACATTACGCTTTATAAGGTCCTCAAGGCCGGGTTCATGTATGGGGATCTTCCCGCCCTTCAGCTTTTTAATCTTGGAAACATCATTATCCACACATATGACGCTATTGCCGAGATCGGCAAAACAACTGCCGGTCACAAGACCTACATAGCCCGCGCCGATAACGGATATATTCATTAAATGCTCCTCCTTTTAGTGAACATATTATATCATGATATTAATATAGGGGACAAGGAGAAATAGCTTTGATTGGCGCCCGAACCGGGCGTTAAAACGGGCCTTAGGGCTGGTAATTCGCAGAGCCGAACCTGGGCCTTGAATAGGTGCGCTTCAAGCCGATCGGATAATCCGGGAAGGCCTTCAGCGTAAATACGAACCAGAGGGACTGGTCGCCGTTCTTCTTATAATTGTAGGTAAACTCCCCTATCCAGCAATGCAGGTCCCTGGATAGGGTATATTCCTGTTCCTCGAAGGCGCCGTTCCTTATATTGAACCTTTCATAAGCCCGGATCCTCCACTTCTCGCTTATCTTGTACATCCCGTCCATCGTGAACAGGTTTATGAGGTCCGTCGGTACTTTCTCATATCGATAGCCGGCGGACAGGTTCCATTTGTCCCCGCCGGATGATACCAGGTCAATCGAGCCGGTCTGCATTGCGTAATTTTTAGTATTTACGGATGCCTTGGCTACCATATATGCCCAGGAATACGGTATGAGGTCGAGCTCGAAGTCCAAGTTCTTGAACTTACCTTTCTCAAGCGGAGAGACGCCGTCCAGATCCTGCGTAAAAGCGCAGTCGCTTGTTATATAAAGCGTCGCCAGGTCCACCGATGTCATCTGGCCTCCCTGAAGGCGCTTCGTCTGAAGCCTGTTCGCGAGGCCCAGAACCACTCCGTTCTGGGCGGTGAGCGCGTCTATACTGTCGAACTGCGTCAAGTTAGTACAGGAGATGGTCGGCTGATGCGAGTAATAGTAATTTGCCGTAGGTGTAATGACGTGGCGCAATTGGTTTATATCCAGCCCCATGAAGTTCGAGGTAACATCATATATCTTGTAGAACTTTATCGAGGCATCGAGTCCTGCCTTAAATATACCCCTTACGAGGTTCGTATCGCCCCACCCGTTCCTGGAATAGTACGTCTCCTGCACTCCGACATACGGAGTCAGGTTGAGCGCCCCGAATACGCGCGCGGCGTACGAGATCTGATTGTATGCGTCGATCCTTATCACGCCAACATCTTTCTCATGCGGCGTGATATTTGTTAAAGTATGATTAACACGTTCAGTACCCAATAAAGTATTATCTAGATATTTAGTGCTTGCAGAAGTCTTATTTAAATATACGGCGCTTGAATTAAGGGTATAATAAAGCTGCTGGTCTTTCAGAAGCTTCAGGT
>CAZYZC010000114.1:0-4706 GCA_964650985.1 uncultured Planctomycetia bacterium
CATTATCTCTACAAGCGTATAGCCTTTTCGGCCTCGTATCCGCATCATTCTTTCTGTATATTATAATATAAGATGGTATATATTAATCTATTCCTAGTAATTTATCATAATCAGGGGGTTTTGTCAAGCCCGTAGCCGGAAGACGAGGATCAGCTTTAGACACTGCGGAAGGCATGAAGGCGGGTAAAATGAAATATCCCGCGCCCTCCTAAAGAAGACGCGGGATAAGTCGTACCGAACTCCTTAGGAGATCGTATGGCCTGCTGTAGTGTTCGGACATACAGGAGTAGCATCAACGGCAGGAATTACATAATCAACGTTCCCGCATTGAGGCATCTTCTTTAAGTAGTCCGGAATCAGCTGCGCCGCCGTAGGCGTGGCAGTACCTGCCGCACCCGTGTCGATCGCCCACACCTGCACCGCACCCTGTATCTGCTTCAGGTTCGCTATGCAAGCGTTTGTTAGAGCTGTTTCTCTCGCTCTGACGAAGTTCGGAATGGCTATCGCTGCCAGTAGACCGATGATTGCAACGACTATCATTATTTCGACGAGCGTGAAGCCTTTCTTATTCATCTTTCTCATATAAATCACCTCTCTTTCCCCCAGGATTGGGTGTTTTTTACATAAAAACCATATTAAAATAAAAAAAATCTCCATTAAGACCGCCCTTTTATGGGCAAGTTAACTTTCGTATCACTTTACGTTAAGCTAACTCCAAAGGTCTTTCTGGAGAAATATAACCCTAAATCTATATATAATAGCTATTTAACTCTCTTCCCCCATCTTGACCTTCTACTTTAAGTATACCCTATGATTTTCAAAAAGTCAAGGTCAAGAGGTTTTTTTAGATCTTGGAAGCAGCCCCCCTTCTTCCTCAGGAACAGTCTCAAGAAAATTATAATCAAAATTATTTTTACATAACTTTTTAAGCGTTGATGCTATAAAAACCATATGCTTTGCTTCCTTATCTTCAGGATTAGCCTTTAACACATCCTGAGCAACCGCTATTTCCTTATCGAGATGCTCCTCTACTTTAGCTTTTTCTTCCGGGCTTTTACGCGCCCAGGATGCAACCATGTTATTGCCTACTGTTGCGTCCGGGTACTTCGCGTATACCTGAGCCATAGTCGAGGGGCCGCTTTGTGATGAGCCCGAACCTTTGTCGGAAACATCACCTGCATCCTCTTTTATCTTTTCAATCGAAAGATTTACCGGTTCCGGGATTATAAGCTGGACCGGAACGGCCGCCGAAGCCGGAGCACTTTCCTGCGTAGCAGACGACGTAATGCGAGAATATAGCCCGGGCAAAATAGCTACGGCTGATATTAATATTATAAGTACCGCTAAAATTCCGTAAAATTGCATTTGCTTCATCTCTATTTCCTTTTTATCTCTGCTGCCAACGGGGTTTATACCCGACGGCGCTTAAATTCTCCGCTTTTATAGAAAACGGTTTGGATATCTCCGCATAACCCGGCGGCAGGCCTATCGGCCTTCTGGTCGGATCGGACCAACTATCGGTGCCCTGATTAAGATCTCTATTAAATAAGAAACTAGGCAACCCGGTAGTCACGCTGGTTGCGCCGCCTGCCATTATAGAACCGTTGGTACTGCCTCCCAAAACAGCGATAAAATTATTATTGGCATAAACGTTCATATTTCCGTCAACATCGGCGAGCTCCCCGAGATTTATTCCTCCCGTGGTAACATTATTATACGCTACGAGCGTCATCCTGTCGTCTGAACCATTTACCGGCTGTACCACAGTAATATCTTGGGTCGATATTACCGCTATATCGGAAGCCGTCGGCCACCACTTTTGAGCGTTAAAAACTATATCAACATCACCGTCTACAAATATCATCGACACTCCTGTAGGTATCGTCCACGGTCCCAGCGTCTTATCGCCGGAATAGTAGTTGGTCCCGCCGGGATTTATGCCGAGATTATGGGCGGTATTAAGTTCTACGGTGTAGTATGTTATAAATGCATCTTTATTATCCACTTTATTATCGTTATTGGTATCGTCGACATGAAGGTTCGCCAACTTTACCGCATCTCCACCGCAATCACTCGCATCTACATATCCATTACCGTCAATGTCGCCTGTAAATTGCCCGTCACCATTGACATCATAGATCTGCTTCTGAGACCATGAATTTGTACTCTGCGTGTACTTATACCAGAAAGAAGGGCTTCCAAGCCCTGTCATATTCGGCACAACATCGCCATTGTATTGCACATAAGGCGCTGAATTCGGACAGCTGGCGGATGGTGATATGGTCGATGCGCTCTCTATCGGACCATCGGCATAAACCCTGGAGGTTAAGAACCACCAGCGATTCCCGGAAAAATTCATAGCTCCTATAGACCCTACAGGAATACCGTTTGTGTAAGTAGATGAGTAGCCATATTTAACGGTGACCCTGGCGGTACGCCCGTTCACGGTACCGGATGAAATTATAGCAAACTCATTTGTCTGCCCCGTGAGTTCGGCGATAGCGGTATATGTTCCGACGTTAGAGCCATTCATCTGCACAGTCACATTGTTAAAAGCGCTTGGCCTTAACGGCCAGGTGACCGTCTGATTAAGTCCCTGAATATTCTTAAGATAAGAGTACATACGTTCCGCGCCGGCCACGGCTAAATAATAAGCGGAGGAGGTGTCGTTATGTACGCGGACCTGTATTATCTCGTCGCAGCTTATGGCGACTATAGCAGAGGCTATAAAAAGAAATACTGCAATTAGCGACATAACCAATATTATGGTAAACCCTTTTTTCGTCATAATCGACATCATATATTCCTTAAAAACACGTGCTCGATATAAGTTGTGGTGACCTGGTACGCGCCGCTACGCATAGTCTTTATCTGTTTCGCGGCTGTAACAGTTATCTTTACAAGATTGGCATATCCGGATACAGGCTCAAACAATATGTCCGATATACCGGACGTCCCTTTAATAAGCTGCGCGGCGGAACCGCCGTATTTATAATAAACGCCATTCACGCCGTTTGCATCCTGACCCAGATAATATCTCCTGACGTTCGAAGCGGTAGGATCGGTTTCAAGCTTAAAGTCTATCTGTCGTCCTGCTGCTGATATTATCGGGGTAGAGAATGAAAGGTTTTGCGTGTCGGCATAAGTACGGTTAGCCCAGCCCATGCCTAAACGTCTCTTATAGGTAATAAAGTTCATTGTGTCGGTCCCGGCTGATTGATCGGCTATACCTTCCGTAACGGCTATAAGCGCAACCCTGGCTATCCGCTGACATTCTGTAGTTGGAGCTATCTCGTTCCACCATGACCATCCCATCATATATACGCTCCAAGCGCATAACACTACAAATAGCATGATGGCTGAAGATAAAATAGCCTCAGGCAATGTGAAAGCTTTTCTGGATATGATATTAAAATTACGCATGTTTGGCTATATAGGTTACGGCCTGTTCGCTACAAGAAAGCGAACCGGCCTGACCGAAAAGTACTTCTGTCCAGGTAACGCTAAAACCTACTGTCTTATAGTAAGCGCTGCCTTCCGTAGATTCTGTGGCCGGATAAGGAACAGGCGTTATGCTATATGTAACATTATCTATGGTTCTGGTAACCGGTGTAGCTGAAGCAAAAGTATAATAATAACCAAAATAGTACCCGCTCGCCAGTTCCTTCTCAATATACTCATTGATAAGCCCCATCGCGGCCATTCTGTGTTTGGCTCTTACGGCGCCAAGCTTAGCGACAATAAATCCGCCGAGAATCGACACCACTACCGTGGCCAAGAGCGCCACCGATATAAGGTTCTCGATAAGTAAAAGGCCTTTTCTATTCTTAAATCTCATTTAGCGTCTTCCTCTGCAATCTTTTTATATTATAGCACGCAGTCTAAACACAATCAAAAACAACTTTAAGATACTTACCCTCCCACTATCGATGTCATCTTGAATATCGGCAGGAACATGGCTATAACTATACCACCTATCACTATTCCCATAAATGCTATGATGAGAGGCTCGATCATACTCGTCAGCCCGCTTACGGCGGTGTCCACCTGCTCATCGTAAAAATCGGCTATCTTCGACAACATCTTTTCGAGCTCTCCAGATTGTTCACCCACCGACACCATCCTGGTTACCATAGGAGGAAATATCTTCGACCTGGCCAGAGGCTCGGCTATATTCTCGCCCTCCCTCACATTGGCCCTGACGCTTTCAATCGCGGCTTCCACGACGGTATTTCCGGAGGTCTTCGCCACTATCTCAAGGGCCGTAAGGATCGGCACTCCCGACTTTATAAGGGTAGATAGGGTCCTTGTAAACTTACTTATCGCGACCTTTCTGAAGAGTATGCCGAATATGGGCATATTGAGCATCAGGCCGTCCGTAAAGACCCTCCCCTTCTCCGTCTTGATGAACTTGTTTATTAAAAACGCCGCCGAGCCCACTACGATTATAATAAGTACGAAATACTTCTGTATCGAATCGCTTAATAATACCAGTATCATGGTGGGAAGAGGCAGATCCGCGCCGAAGCCCGAGAATATGGTCTTGAATATCGGCACTATCTTCCATATCATGACGAACGTTATCAAAAACGCCATCGAGCTTACGATCATCGGATAGACCATCGCCGAATGGACCTTCTTCTGAAGCGAGCTGGTCTTCTCAAGATACGCCGCAAGCCTGTCGAGTATCTCGTCGAGCATACCGC
>CAZYZC010000115.1:0-4656 GCA_964650985.1 uncultured Planctomycetia bacterium
TACTGGGCGGGGCGAAGGTAAAGGATAAGATAAAGGTTATCGATAATCTTCTGAACAAGGTCGACGCTATCCTTATAGGCGGAGGAATGGCATATACTTTTCTGAAGGCCCAGGGGAAGACCGTAGGTTCTTCGAAACTTGATAAAGACGGATTTGAAACAGCCAAGTCTGCTCTAGATAAGGCTGCTAAGAAGAATGTACCGATACTTCTTCCGGTAGACCATATAGTAGGCGACAAGTTCGACGCTGCCGCAAACACTCAAGTCGTCGGGGTCGATATACCGGACGGATGGATGGGGCTCGACATAGGCCCGAAGACTATCAAGCTCTTTGAGGATAAACTAAAAGACGCAAAGACGATTTTATGGAACGGGCCCCTCGGAGTATTTGAAATGGATAAGTTCGCCAAAGGCACAGAGGATGTCGCTAAATATATCGCGGGCCTTAAAGGCGCGATCTCGATCATCGGCGGCGGGGATACGGCTGCCGCAGTAGCGAAGTTTAAAGTGGACGATAAGATGAGCCACGTTTCAACGGGCGGCGGGGCGAGCCTGGAATATCTGGAGGGCGAGGGTCTTCCGGGGATTGACGCCTTGAACGATAAAGACGATAGCGGCTGCTGCTGTTCGCGGGGGGACAAAGAATGCGCAAGATAATAATCGCCGGCAACTGGAAGATGAATAAGGACCTGAATGAATCTATTGAGCTCGCGAACTCCGTGAAGAGATCGTTATTCGATATGGATGAGGTGGAGGCGGTGCTCTGTCCTACGTTCGTTTCATTAAGCGATGTCAGCGATATGCTCACCGGTACCACGATCCGTCTCGGTGCCCAGGATGTATATTGGAAGAAGGAAGGCGCGTTCACCGGAGAGATATCCGCCTCCATGCTTAAGAGCGCCGGCTGCGTCTATTGCATAGTGGGCCATTCCGAGAGGCGGCAGTTCTTCGGGGAGACAAATGAGACGGTAAATAAGAAAGCGAAGGCGCTTTTGGCCGAAGGGATAATGCCGATCGTTTGTGTGGGCGAAAAGCTCGAGGAGCGAAAAGCTAAAAGAGAGTTCGACGTAGTGAAGGACCATATCGTCAATTCGCTGAAAGGGCTTACGAAGGAAGAGATGCTCAAGACCGTCATAGCCTACGAGCCGGTATGGGCGATAGGGACGGGCGTCAACGCCACAAAGGAACAGGCTCAGGAGATGCATAAGTATATAAGGGGCCTCATAAAGGACATATACGGCGAAGACATCGCCGCCGCGGTCAGGATACAATACGGCGGCAGCGTAAAGCCGGAAAATATAAAAGAGCTCATATCACAGGAAGATGTTGACGGGGCGCTCGTCGGCGGCGCAAGCCTAAGGGGCGATTCATTCGTGGGTATAGTCAAAGGTTGTCTGTAAAGTTAAATTGCTAACGAAAGGTTCTTTATGTTATACGGATTGGTAATAGCTATACACGTTGTGGCGTCATTGGTACTGATAGCGGTGATACTCCTGCAGGCGGGCAAGGGCGGAGGTTTAACCGAGGCTTTCGGCGGAAGTTCCACGCAGACGATACTCGGGACCAAGACCTCGGTGTTTTTGAAAAAAGCCACCGCAGCGTGCGCCGTGATATATATACTGGCATGCCTTCTGCTGGCCGTAATGACCAGTCATCAGGGAAGATCGCTTGTGGCAAAACAGGGGGTACCGGTTCAGGCCGCGCCTCTTAGCGGCGGCGAGAATCCGTTTTCGGATGGCCCGATGGATTATTAAGATGCCAGTTCTAAGGATATCAAAGATACCGCTGGTTCTGCTGGCGGTATTTTTTTTATCATTATCCTGCGCCCGCGCTCAATCTCCGGAGTATGGGGACGCCATAGTGACCGCGTCTATAGGAGACGCCCGGAGCCTTGTTCCCATACTCGCCTCGGATTCCGCGTCAAGCGACGTATGCGGGCTCATATTTAACGGCCTCGTAAAGTACGATAAGAATATAGACATAGTCGGCGATCTCGCCGAGAGCTGGGATATAACGGCCGGCGGGCGCAGGATAGTATTCCATCTTAAGAAGGGCGTAAGATGGCATGACGGGGCGCCCTTTACATCGCATGACGTCCGGTTTACATACGAAAAGCTCATAGATCCGAAAGTCAAGACGCCTTACGGCAGCGACTTCGGCAGGATAGAGTCGCTGGATACGCCCGACGACTACACGGTGGTTGTGAATTATAAGGAGCCTTTCTCTCCGGCCCTGTCGAGCTGGGGGATGTGGATGATGCCGGAGCACCTCCTTAAAGACGCGGACTTAAACTCCTCGCCCTTCGGCAGGCACCCGATAGGGACCGGTCCGTACAAGTTCAGATCCTGGCGCACGGGAGAGAAGATAGAGCTCGTTGCCAACCCCGACTATTTTGAAGGAGCCCCTTATATCGGCAGATACATATACAGGATAATACCGGATGACGCCACCATATTCCTGGAGCTTGAGACCGGAGGGGTGGACTCCTCGATACTGACGCCCCTGCAATTCACGCGCCAGACGGATACGCCTTCCTTCAGGGCAAATTATAATAAATTCAGATACCCCGGGTTCGGCTATACCTATATGGGGTATAATCTTTCCGACCCGCGGTTTTCGGATATAAGGGTGCGTAAGGCCATCGACCATGCCGTGAATAAGGAAGAGATCGTAAGGACCATATTTTTCGGGCTCGGGCGCGTTGTGACCGGGCCGTTTATATTCGATTCCTGGGCGTATAATAAGAATGTCGGCCCGGCGCCGTATGACCCGGCCCGCGCGAAGGAGCTTCTGGAGGCCGCCGGATGGCATGATACGGACGGCGACGGATGGTTGGAAAAGGGAGGCCGTGAGTTTGAGTTCACGATACTGATAAACCAGGGCAATAACGAGCGCCTGCGGTCGGCGGAGATGATACAGAGCTACCTTAAGGCCGTCGGTCTACGAGTCAAGATAAGGACGCTTGAATGGAGCGCCCTCATAAACGACTTCATAAACAAGAAGAAGTTCGACGCCGTCATAATGGGATGGTTCCTGCCGAGGGATCCGGATTGTTACGATATATGGCATTCCTCGAGGACGCGCGAGGGAGAATTCAATTTCATAGGCTACAAGAACGGCGAAGTCGACAAGCTTCTTGAAGAGGGCAGGCGCGCATTCGACCAGGAGGCGAGAGCGGGGATATATAAAAAGATACACAGTCTTATAAACGCGGATTCGCCGTGCCTCTTTCTATATTCGTCGGATGCGCTGCCTATAGTGAACAAGCGCTTCCGCGGCGTCGAGGCTTCGCCGATAGGTATCGGATATAATTTCATAAAGTGGTATGTGCCGAAAGAAGAGCAGAAGTACAGATAGGGTACAGGGCATGAGAAAATTTATATTAAAAAGACTGGCAGGGCTTATCCCCGTCTTCTTCGGGATAACGCTCATATCGTTCTTCGTCATACATCTGGCGCCCGGAAAACCTACGGACTCCGCCTCCTCCATGAACCCGAAAGCCTCCTATGAGTCGAGAGAGAGGCTGGAGAAGCTATACGGCCTCGATAAGCCGATCTATGAGCAATATGCAAGCTGGCTCAGGAGGTTCGTCGCGCTGGATTTCGGCAGGTCATACATCGACGACAGGCCGGTGTCGGAAAGGATATTGGAGCGGATACCGGTGACGCTGGCTATTAACATATCTTCCATGCTGCTCATATTCGGTATAGGGGTGCCCTTGGGAGTACTGTCGGCTATCAAGCGCAACTCGCTCATCGACAGATTTTCCACGGTATTCGTCTTCACCGGATTTTCGGCTCCGGAATTCTGGATAGCGCTTTTGGCCATGAGCCTTTTCTGTATAACCCTGGGCTGGTTTCCGGTATCCGGGATAAAGTCTCTCGACTTCGAATACCTTACCTTCGGCGGCAAGATACTGGACGTGGCCAGGCATATGGTGCTTCCGGTATGCATAGCGGCATTCGGAAGCCTTGCCGGCATATCCAGGTATATGAGGTCATCCGTGATAGGCGTAATGGATCTCGACTTCATAAGGGCCGCCAGGGCCAGGGGGCTTTCCGAAAAGACGGTCATATTCAGGCATGCGGTAAAAAACGCCATCCTTCCCGTAGTGACCATCATAGGACTATCGGTGCCGGGTTTAATAGGCGGCAGCGTCATACTCGAATCTATATTCGCCATTCCCGGCATGGGCCGGTTATTTTACGACTCGGTCATGGCAAGGGACTACCCGACCATAATGGGCGTCCTTTCGATAGGCGCCGTACTTACGCTCTTCGGGAATCTCCTGGCCGACCTTTTGTATCACGCGGCCGATCCCAGGATAAGGGTTGAAGAGAGTCGTAAGTTATAGATTATAGGAAAAAGATGATAAGAAAAATACAAAATAACAAAATAGTGACTTTGGCGGCGATATTCATCCTGACGATGGTAATATTCGCGTTATTCGCGCCTTTAATAGCTACGCATGATCCGTCCGCGATAGATGCCGGAAACATCCTCGCGGCGCCTTCGCGCAGTCACATATTCGGCACCGATACGCTCGGCAGGGATATATTTTCTCGCGTGGTATACGGCTCGAGGGTATCGCTCGCCATAGGCTTTGCGGCGGTGATCCTGGCCGTGGCCATAGGCGTATTATTGGGTTCGACGGCAG
>CAZYZC010000116.1:0-4638 GCA_964650985.1 uncultured Planctomycetia bacterium
TTGAAATCGTTGTAATTATATACTACAATCGTTGTAAATAGGAAAACACAATGATTAACTTTTTGCAATTAACCAAATCAAGATTACGACAGAAAATCCTTTCTTATTATTTTACTAACCCCGCCAAAAGTCTGTATGTACGGCAACTGGCATCACTTCTTAAGGAGGATCCCGGCAATCTCTCGAAGGAGTTTTCTAGTCTGGTGAATGAGGGGATTTTTATTGCCGAGGCAAAGGGAAATCAAAAGCATTTCTATCTCAATAAAAGGTATCCTCTGTATAGCGAGCTAAAATCCATTCTATTCAAAACAGTAGGGGTAGAAGGGCGATTAAAAGACATAATAGGAAAGACGAAAGGTGTTAAACTGTCATTTATCTACGGATCTTACGCGGCTAATAAAGAAAACGCTTCAAGCGACGTAGACCTTTTGATAATCGGAAAGCCCGACGAAAATGAATTGCTTAAAGAAATAGAGTCCGCCGAGCGGGTGTTGGGCAGGGAAATAAATTATAATATCTATCCGGTGGCAGAGTTTAAGAAAAGAATAAAGAAGGGAGACAATTTTATTTCAAATATCCTTAAAAGGCCGAAGATAATGCTGAAAGGAGAACTTGATGCGATTTGATGATCTTCTTAAAAATGGTCAGATAGTAAAAGAGAACACAACCAAAGAGAAAATAGCCGAATTCTTGGAATTTGCGGAAAACGAACTCTCCGCCGCGGAATTTAATTTACAAAAGTTTCCTCTGACGGCCTATAAGTCGGCATACGATGCGCTTATGCATGCCGGCAACGCGCTTATAAGATTCTATGGCTACCGTCCTACCGAAAAATTTACTCATGCTACTATCACAGAGTGTGTGGACAGGGTCCTTGGTGCGGAATGCGGGGATCTGGCCAGGGGTTTTAAAAGGATGCGCAAGAAGCGGCATCCTTTGCAATATGATGCATTATTTTCCGAATCCCATAAGGAGGTAAAGGATAGCATTACCAGAGCCGATGAATTAATTAAAAAGATAGAGGAGCATATCAAGATAAAGCCTCGAGAAAGGTTATTTTAAGATGTCGTTTTCTTGTTGTATCGACATAGGCATAGAGCATGGCACAGAAAGAAGGAGAAATAGGTATTGTGTGGACTTGCCCTACTAAAACGGACACTTAATTAAGGAGCGCCTGGTTCCAGACATGAAAACCTGGGGTGATCAGTGAAAAGTCAAGATTCAAGACCTGACCCCATTTTAGGAGTTATATAAAATTGATTCACCTGATAAGTCTTCCACAGCTTAACTCTCTTGATGATAAACTAGACCCGCCGTTAGGGTTGATGTATATCGCAGGTATGTTACGCCATAAAGGCGTTCCAGCTAGGATCATAGATCTTAGTTTCGTAGATAGGAAAGACTGGAAAGAGGCTATAGGTTATGCTGATACCTATGGTATGACCGTATTCTCATCGTCCTTATATCTTGCTATAGAAGTTGCCAAATTAGCTAAACAGAATAATCCCAGCTGCATTACTATTGTAGGCGGCCCTCATCCTACCGCCCTACCGGAAGAGATTTTACCTTACTTTGATTATGTAGTTAAGGGTGAGGGCGAATTTGCATTTGATTCATTGTCAAGTCCCGTTGTGGAGATGCCACAGATACCGGACCTTAATATTCTACAGCCTCCTGCAAGAGATTTAGTAGATATAACTAGATACCATCGTAAGGTGCAAGGTCATAAATGCACATCTATCGTTACAACTCGTGGATGTCCCCATAAATGCGCATTCTGCTATAAGGATATGTTCGGTCATAAGATAAGGAGCTTTTCAGTAGAGAGAATCGTAGACGAGATTAAGTCTATCAAGGCTGACTTCGGGATAGACGCTTTTATCATCTATGATGACACCTTTATTCTAAATCGCAAGAGGTTTTACGCTCTATGTGATAAGCTATCTAAGCTTAATATTATCTTCCGCCGTAATGGTAATGCTCGTAATAATACTATGGAAGACTTTGAGGTTCTATACAATGCCGGTTGCAGGGAACTAGCGTTTGGAATTGAATCCGGGTCACAGAAAATACTAGACAGGATACATAAAGATGTTACGGTAGAACAGAATAAACAGGCAATAAAGAACGCGCAAAAAGCCGGGTTAATTGTTAAATCGTTTCTGATGATAGGAAATCCCGGGGAGACGAGAGAAACGATAGAAGAAACAAAGCAGTTTATAATAGACGCGGACCCCGACCAGTTTACACTGTTTACTTTCATACCTCTGCCTGGTTGCGCGATATGGAAAGACCCGGATAAATACGGAGTTAAAATAACAAGCAAAGATTTCAAGGACTACTATATGATAGCTGGTAACTATGAGGGTGGCGCAGTGCTTGATACCGAAGAATTAACGAGCGCTGAGATTAAAGAGGAAAAGGAGAAACTTGTCTTTTTTCTTAAGAACCATGGACAAAGAGGTAAGCTACAGGATTATTATGAGCGCCATGTTTGAGGCTTCAAAACACCAAAAATCAGGAAAATCAGGTGATTCTTGGAGGGTAGCGTTTAATATCCCGGAGGCTAAATGATAAAATACATTAGAAGAAAAATTATTCCGGCAAAGATACGCGCCATGATCCTTTTAATGAGAAAATTATATACGGACAAGGTGTGGCCGATAAAAAGGATCACTTACCACAACGACGGATTAATAACTTTTCATGGCTCTGATTTTCTGAAAGATCCGTTATTTACGGAATCTTACAAGCTGGGAAGGGCTACCGGCTCCTGGGGGGATTATGATTGTGAATGGAGAGCCTATGTCGCATGTTGGGCCGCCGCAAAAGGAAAAAGTCTTGAAGGGGATTTTGTAGAATGCGGTGTTAACAGGGGGGGGCTCTCAAGAATGGTCATGAACTATATTGATTTTAATAAGCTTACTGACAAGAAGTTCTACCTGCTAGATACCTATTGCGGTTTTCCTAATAAGCACAAGAAACTTGCGTCTGTCCATCCATCATCTTATTCAGAATGCTATGAAGATGTCGTAAAGACATTTAGCAAGTTCAAAAATGCGGTAATAGTAAGGGGCCCGGTTCCTGATACGCTTCCGGAGGTAAAAGCCAAAAAGGTCTGCTACCTTTCATTAGATATGAATTGCGCAGAGCCTGAAGTGGCGGCAGCCGAATTTTTCTGGGATAAAATGACTAGCGGCGCCGTAATTGTAATGGATGACTATAACATGGCCCCGGAATATCACAGGATAAAAGAAGCGTTTAATGCCTTTGCAGAGAAAAAAGGCATGCAGATACTCGCCTTGCCTACCGGGCAGGGGTTGATATTTAAACCCTGATATCAAAATCGGGAGAAAAATCGGATTGATATGCTGAATTTGACGGACCCGGCGTATCTTGAGGAATTTCTAAGGAAATTAAGGTCTTGAGAACTTTTGGTAGAGTGTTCATTCGGGGAGGTGTGAGTATATGAAATTATCGCTATTATTCAAGGACAAAGCGATCATCAAGAAATATTTGATGGCTAAATATTTTTATATTATCAACAAGCAATTTCTAGAACAGAATCTGAATACGCGTTGTAAGACACTGTTAAAACAAATCCAAAGCGGACTTTTAAAATCCAAGTATTTCGGGATACCTGCTCTCAAGTCGCCGATGGATTTTTGGATATATATGGAAATAATTTATGAATTGAAGCCAGATGTAGTCATTGAAATCGGTAATTTTAATGGGGGGGGGTACGTTAGCTTTAGCTCATATATTGGATAATATCGGCAGTGGCAGAGTTATCGGCCTCGATATCAATCATGATGACGTCCCGCTAATTGTAAAAGAACATCCAAGAATTCAGTTGATTAGAGGTGATGCATGCGGATCTTTTCCCAAAGTTAAAAATCTGATAAATATAAACGAAAAGGTGCTGATCATAGAAGACAGTAGCCATACCTATGAAAACACCCTTAATGTTTTACGGACTTACAATTCTCTGGTATCGAAAGGAAGTTACTTTATAGTCGAGGACAGTAATATCAACCATGGTTTGGATTTCCCCAATGAATTTTTGTCTGGTGGATCGTACGAGGCAATAGAGGAATTCGTAAAAGAAAATGACGATTTTATTATCGATCGGACGAAAGAGCGCTTTGTTATTACGTGGAATCCAAAAGGTTATTTGAAAAAAATTAAATGAATAGAGGCACCCAATAATGCCATTCACCACACCCGTCTTACTTATCATCTTTCGCCGGCCGGATATCGTCAAACAGCTGATTGATGCGGTGAGAGTTGCGGCGCCCACGCGGATATTTATATCCTGCGACGGGCCGAGCCCCGAGCGCGCCGGGGAAGCCGAGAAGGTTGCGGCTAACCGCGCGCTTGTCGAGCGGGAGATAGACTGGCCGTGCACGATTGAGCGACGTTATAGCGATATCAACCAGGGCCCCCGCGTGAGCATCGCTGGCGCGATCACCTGGTTCTTCGAGCGGGTGGAAGAGGGCATTATCCTTGAGGAAGACTGCATCCCGCATCCTGATTTTTTCCCTTACTGCGCCGAGCTACTGGAGCGCTACAGACACGACGACCGGGTATGGCACATCAGCGGGACGCACCCGCTTGACAACCAATGGCGCGGTGACG
>CAZYZC010000117.1:0-4555 GCA_964650985.1 uncultured Planctomycetia bacterium
ATAGGAAGGCCTAAGAATGCAGGTAATAGGAAATAGGTGTCTGTCCCCTATTATCCCCTATTATCTAACCTTAGCTATCACGCTACGGGAGGGGGCTTGATATGGCAGCGCGTAAAGGATTTACGGAGGAGCAAATAATAAGCGTTTTAAAGAGGCATGAACAGGGCGCCAAGGTATCGGATCTCTCAAGAGAGATAAATGTTTCAGACGCGACGATCTATAAGTGGTTATCGAAGTATGAAGCTCAGGACTGTATCCTAATTAGTATGTCCATTAAACACGGGATAGCTCAGAATGCCCGCCGCAATATCGGCTATTTTCATCAATACACAGATTATCGCTGTCTATATGCCCCGATACCTGAGCCACTCTTCCGTTTACGGCGGTAACCACCCTGAGGAACTCCCAAAACACTTTCTCGGTCATAATATCACTCCCCATATATAAGACGGTAAAAATGCCGAAATTATTGCAAATTTCTTTAAAAAAATGATATAGTGGTCACAATGCGTGGAAGGACAGCGAAGGGCAATGGGTAGAAAACGGTCGCTGTCCCTATTTTCCTATTTTCCCTATTAAGAAAAAGATGTATAGGCAATTGAAAAAATATCAATTGTTCTTAGTCAGATGATTATACGACGTAATGATAAAATTTACGATATGCCAAAAAGTAATCGCTATTTTCTATATGTCATAATTGCCGCTATAACGCTGAAGCTATTTTTATTTGCTTTTGCTGAAATTAATGTTCCGAGCAGTAAGATGGAAAATGACTCTCCGGGTTATCTGCAGCCGGCTGCTGTAATGGCATCAAGCGGCGTATTTGCCGTTAAGGACGAAAAAGGCGTGCTTAAATACGAGGTACGTAGAACGCCTGGATATCCTCTTCTTCTTGCAATTTTTCATAATAAAATGAAGATCCCTCTCGTAGGGGTTGTCTTTCTGCAGATAGTGTTAGCTATACTAGCGGCTTTTATAGTATACAAAACAGCAAAAATTTTCAATCCCGGGATTGCCTTCCTTAGTGCTGTCATTATTTTATACGATCCTCCGATCACCATATTTTCGCAAATCATCATAACGGAAACGCTATTTCTATTTCTGATCTCCATTTTTATGTTTGAATTTACGTTATATTTAAAAGGCAGAGAAACTAAAACAGTCATATTGGCTGCTTTAGTATTGGTTGCGGCTACGTATGTCCGTCCAATAACATATTATCTTGGTGCGGCGATGGCCATATTCATGGTCTATGCAAATATGAAAGAGGATCTCAGGAAGGGGATTGCCCACGCTGTAATATTTTTTACTGTAGTATACAGCCTCCTTGGAATATGGCAGGCCAGAAATTATATACATTGCGGGGAAGGCGTTTTTAGCAGTATATCGCAGGTAAATGCTTCGGAAGTAGGTTTAATAGGCAGCTACGCGAAAAACATGGATCCTGCTACACAAGGAATGACACCGGTTCCTTACTACCTCAACGCTACTTCCCGCTGTCTTTTGTCGATCATGACAAGGCCGGGCACTCTCAAGTATTTTCATTCGGACATTCTTACCGCCGCGGGAAAGGTGCTGGCTTATCCGTGGATGGTCTTCTGGCTGACTGGATTTATTGCCGGCATTGCGGGAGCGAGGCGCAGTATATATCTTCAGTCGTACTTGTTCGTTATATTGTATTTTCTAGCGGCGTCCATCATTAATATATTGTGGCTGGTAAGCGAAAGATTTCGCGTGCCAATGATGCCTTTCATTGCGGTAATTTCAGCGTATGGCTGGATGAATTTAGCATCTCTGCCAAGACCGAAATTCGGTTTAAAGAAATGAAACCGTTTTATTATAAAGGTGCAGCATGGACTGTGACATAATAATACCCGTATGGAATCAACAATTATTAACTAAAGATTGTCTGGATTCGATATTTGCCAATACCGATCCCGGATACGGCATTATCGTTGTGGACAACGCCAGCGCTGCTGATACAAAAAGTTATCTCGAGGACGTAAAGCGCAAATCTATCGCCCCTTTCGTCTTAATAAGGAACGAAGTCAATTTGGGATTCATAAAAGCCGTAAACCAGGGTATTGTTGCCTCCAAGGCCCGCCACGTGTGCCTCCTTAATAATGATACCATAGTGACAAAAGGGTGGCTTGAAGCCATGGTAGAGGCCGCGGAGAGTTCCCCGGAGATCGGTATAGTCAATCCATCGAGCAATAATCTGGGGCAGAAACCGGCAAAGGGAGAATCCATAGCGCTGTACGCGAAGAAGTTCCGGAATTCTGCTGTCAAGATCGCCGAGATGGCCACGGCCATAGGTTTCTGCATGCTGATAAAGAGGGGCGTTATTGAAAAAATAGGCCTCTTTGACGAGATATACGGTATGGGTAATTTTGAGGATACCGATTTTTCAAGAAGAGCTTTGAAGGCCGGATACAGGGTCGTGCGGGCAGCAAGGTCTTATGTTTATCACAGAGAGAATTCTTCCTTCAAGTTCCGCAAGGATTTTGAGGACGCCTTCAGGAGAAACAGGGAGATATATGAACTTCGCTGGGGCAAGCCCAGGAGGGTGGCCTATATACTGGATTCGTACGATGCTGCCGTTGTCAAGCGCCTGGGATCCGATTCGATGAAGCTTGCGCGGGGCGGTGATCTGGTTTTTTACTTTTTTGTGGGACAGCCAGCCATTCCAGAACACTCAAATATAATAAAAATAAAGATGCAGGAAGACAGATTTCGGATTGATGCGCTATTCGGGATACTGAAAAAGAAAAAGAAGTTCAGCGAGATATTTGTTAGGGATGAAAAGCTCAGAAGTATTTTAAATTATCTTAAGTTTATTCATAAGGCAGAAATAAGATACTATTGATAATTGCGAAGGATAAGATTTAGCGTCAGCCTACGATAGGAACGCTCCGCACAACTAAAATATTTGCAAATAAGGATAGATGTATATTTAGGTATGCATGTTAGAATATTATTTTTAAGTCTTGAATTTCTATGCCAATGGCAAAATGGATGATACAATTACAGACAATCCCTTGTATAATGAGTTGGTTCCAGGATTTTTGATAAAACTCACCTGCGATTTTTTACAATTAAAAGCATAGGGAATGTCTAAGGAATAGGATTTAAAAAGTATAAAAATAGAAAATAAATTAATAGAGTTAATTTAAAGAAATTTTTAAATAAAATGTTATATAATTTTTGCTGGATCAAATTACAGAGCAATATGCGATAATAGCACAAAAATAATTTCTGATAGTATGCTGAAATCAAAGGATATTCAAATATTATGAAAGAAAAAAGTGTTAGTATTGTAATAGCCGTTTGTAATTTGGTTGGCTTTACGAGATTGTGTGTGGATTATATAAGGAAAAATACGACTACGCCCTACGAGCTTGTAATTGTTGATAACGGCTCGACCGATGGTACCCAGGAGTATTTTGCTGAAATTTCGAAACAGGTTGACGTAAAATATCTGCGTAACAATACAAACTTAGGGCCAATAGTGGCGATAAACCAGGGTATAAGAGCGAGTAAATATGAATACATATGTCAGATACATAATGACGTAGTTATATTTGAATATGGGTGGCTCGATAAAATAGTAACTGCCATGCAAGCTGATCAGAATATTGGAATAGCGGGCTTGGCAGGTAGACAGTGTATTCGTAAAGATACCGGTTGCGATGAGAGTACCCTTAAGCATAATTTATTGAGTATAGGGCTTAATCCACCGATGATAGAAACAGTAGCGAATGTCGCGGTAATAGACGGACTCTGTTTTGTGTTCACGAAAGGATTTATTGAAAAGATAGGGCTTCTTGATGAGACTTACGGAATGATGCATTTTTACGATATGGACTTTTCCTTGGCCAGTATCAGAGCTGGCTATAGGAATATTGTTGCTAATGTGTTAGCTTTCCACGTAGGAAACGGAGGAACTACAAGGCGCTCCGATTTCTATAAGAATTTGGTTCCGAATGATCTCAAGCTGTATAATAAAAATAGTGCGATATTCCAAAAAAAGTGGAAGAGCATGCTCCCTTATGGTGTTTAAAATTGCAGCGCTTTTAACAGGTTGCTTCTCTTGTCAATAGTCCGTTAAATGAGTGAAGGTCAAAATAAGTATGATAATTGCTAGTAAGTTGGTTGCCCGAGTCTTCGCCGCCGTTTCCTTTTTTTTGCTCGCGATTCTATCATCGACTGTCTTCGCCGGTGAGGGAGGGGGAAGTTTTGTGCGGGCCGAAGGGACTGAACTCGTCCTGGACGGGAAGCCGTTCCGGTACGTAGGCGCGAACAATTATTATCTCATGGTCTATTCGGTGCAGCCGGACATGCGTAAGGTGGTCGGCGAGATTCTCGATGATGCCGCGAAGATGGGAATAAATGTGATAAGGACATGGGCGTTCAACGACGGAAAGCGTCAGTGGAATGCGCTTCAGACCTCGCCAGGTTCATATAAAGAGAGCACTTTTGTCGGACTCGATTATGTCATCGCCAAGGCCAAAGAAAGAGGCATGTATCTCGTCTTAAGCTTCGGGAATAACTGGAA
>CAZYZC010000118.1:0-4457 GCA_964650985.1 uncultured Planctomycetia bacterium
TATCTCGTAGGTCGCGGACCTGAAGACCCTCTTCACCCTGAAAGACTTCCATTTCTTAGGGATGCACGGATCGATGACGAGCCCGTTATAATCCGGCCTGATCCCCAGTATATATCCGGATATGGCCGCGAAATTCCACGCCGCCGTACCGGTCAGCCATGAGTTCCTAGCGCGGCCGAAGTTCTTATTATGCCTGCCCGTTATGAACTGCGAATATACGTAACACTCGGTGAGATGGATATCGGCCATCCTGTTCTTCGTCGCCGGGAGTATCGCCTTATAATATTTGTACGCTATCTCTCCCCGCCCGAGCATCGTCTCGGCAATCATCGCCCAGGGGTTCGAGTGGCAGAATATCCCGCCGTTCTCCTTCAAGCCAGGCGCGAACGTCGTTACGGCTCCGAGCTTCTCATCGTATTCGGTATACGGCGGGCTTATGAGCATTATCCCGTATTCGGTATCGAGAAGCCTCTTGACGCTGTCCATACAGGTGAGGCCGCGCACACCGTCCGCTATCCCGCTCATGACGGCCCACGACTGCGGCAGGAGATCTATGTTGCCGCCCTCCTTGCACCCGGCCGAACCTACCGGCTGTCCATATTTATCTATGCCGCGTATATACCACTTTCCGTCCCAGGCCTTCTCGTTGAAATTTGCCTTTATCCCGGCGGCGGCCTCGCTGTACTTCTCGTAGTCTCCGGCGCGCTCGAGAAGATTGGCCATTGTGAGGAACTCCTGTATCTCGAGGTACAATAGCTCGGGGACCCACGTCGTCTCGGCGACGTCGTTACCCGCCCCCAGATTCAGGCAGTCGTTCCAGTCGGCGAAACGCATCTTCACGAAACCCTGCCGGCCCTTCTCGCTCAATACGAAGTCTATGGCTTTTTTAAGATGGTCGTACATCGGCGCGGGGCCGCCGTCTACGAACTTCACTTTCTCGCTGAGAAAAGCTATGTCCCCGGTCTCTTTTATATAAGCGGCCGTCGACATTACCAGCCACAGCGGATCGTCGGAATAACCGCCCTTCTCCCCCGTCCCGGTAAGGGGAAAGAACTTGTGGTAGGAAGAGCCGTTCTTGAACTGGTTCTGCGCAAGCTCCGTTATGCGCGCCCTGGCCCTTTGGGGTATGGCGTGCACGACGCCGAGGATGTCCTGGTTTGAATCCCTGAAGCCCATCCCCCTGCCTATGCCCGCCTCATAGTATGAGGCAAAACGCGACCAGTTGAATGTCGTGCGGCACTGGTACTGATTCCATATATTCACCATGGAATTTACTTCGGGGTCTGGCGTTTCGGCATGATAGTGGCCCAGGTACTTGGCCCAGCAGGTCTTGAGCTCGTCGAGCTTCCTGTAAACGTCGGCCTCTTTAAGATACTTCGAATAAGTACTCCTGGCCTCTTCCTTCGTTTCGGCGACGCCCAGAGAAAACACGACATCCTTCGTCCCGCCTTTTTTAAGGGACAGGGCCAGAGATACACTGGCTATCGGATTGCCTCCGGAGGCCGTGGAATTGAAGGACCTGCCCCTTTCGACGGCTTCCGGATTCGATTCGGAGCGGCACCTGCCTATGAAGTCCTCCCTGTCGCAATCGTATCCCGATATCTTTTTGCTGCATCCAAAATAAGAAAGACCGAGCCTGCCGGACTTGGGAGCGTAACCGGTCTGATGAAATATTATATTGCCTTCATTTACGGCGCTGGCTATATTGAGCGTGTACTGGAAATCCGTCATGTCCATCTCGGCGTGCCATAGACAGAACTCCAGATACGTGAATATCTTTATCCTGCGCGGCCCGGCGGAATTATTCTTTACCTTGAGGGCCCAGAACTCCATCTTCTCACCGAGCGGAACGAAGTAGGCCGCCTCTGTCGATATGCCGTTATACTCCGACTTTATTACGGTATATCCCATCCCATGCCGGCACTCGTACTTATAATTTTTTGATTTTCTCTTTCCGTTTTGCGGTTTTAAAACCGGCCCTCCGGTAGCGGACCAGTATTCGCCGGAAGCTTCGTCCCGCAGGTATATGTACCTCCCGGGGCGGTCGGCCGGGACGTTATTATAACGAAAACGCGATATCCTCTTATCCTTCGGGTCTTTGTGGAAGCTGTATCCGCCGGCCGTATTCGAAATGAGGGCGCAGTACTCGTCGGATCCCAGGTAGTTTATCCAGGGCGTCGGAGTATCCGGCCGCGTTATAACGAACTCCCTCGCCTTATCGTCAAAATGCCCGTATTTCATGCTCTTCTTCCTATACGCTATCCGCTAAACGCTATACGCTAATCACTCAGCTTTACGTTATCTATATAGATCGGGCCGCGGTACTGGATCTTCCCGTTTGACTCGATACGTATGCCCGCCTTCTTCACGTCCGCCCTGAAACCGTCGTCTATGAAACGCCTCCATGCCATGCTCTCCGGCGTAAGGTCCGCCCTTATTACGGTCCATTCGCCCGGGGTGAGCGGTATCGAGCGGTTCATCTCGGTCCACTTCCAATCATCGCCCACGGATAGTATAAACTTGGCCCTCAAGCCTCTTGGCGCGCCGTTGGGCAGGAATATATCTGCCGATATGAAGTTAAAGGGGCTCCAGTCGGTAACGTCAACGATCCGTTCGACGTAAGCGCCCTGCCAGCCGGGAAGCCCGGAAAAATCCACGTCCAGCTGCAGCGCATACTTTCCGCTGCTTGCGTTAAACTCGGAAATGCTTAAGGACCTGACGACATGGTCTTTCTTGCCCGTAGCCCAGTCGGGTATTTCCCATCCCTGGGGGTCCTTCTCAAAAGTATACAGGGTTATCTCTCTTGCGTAGGACGCCCCCGCGGTAAACGCGGCCGTTAATAAAATGATAAAAAATATATTTAAGATTCTCATAAAAAAATAAACCTTTATTTGTAGAGACTTCTCTTCGGGGCCGGTTTCTTATACCACTCCATTATGAGGTTCTGCGCGGGCTTATTCTGCGGGGTAAAGCTCCTGTTTCCCGTGCCGCCCAAACCCTTATTAGTCCCCCACTTCCACCAGTACACGCCGTAGAACCACTCCTTGGGCCAGAACAGCTCAAAGACGGCGCGGTAGCAGTTCTCCTGCAGTTTCATATTGAGGGGACGCCCCGCGGCCTCTTCCCACGGCATCTTGGTTATGCCGTCGGCGGAGCAGTATCCCGCCTCGGGAAATATTATCGGTTTGTCCACCTGTTTCTGAAAATCTTCTATATCCTTCATCCACGGGGTCCAGCCGGCCTTTATCTCTTCATAGGTCGGTATCTTTTTATCGGACAGCGGGAAATACGCGTCTATCCCGACATAGTCCATCTCATCCCAGAACTTCACATACCGGTACTCGTCGTGCCAGTTGGCGGCGTATGTAAGCGGTCCTTTGTAGGCTTCCTTTATAGGAGGTATTACGACCGTCTTCCACTTATCCTCCTTGATAGTAGCCACGGAGCTCAGCTCCGTTCCTATGCATAACATTTCGCACTTCGTATCCTGGGCCATCTTCGCGTAGTGGACAATGAAATCCCTGTAATTATCAAACCATGCCTCCCATTCGGGATCGGTAGCGCACATTATATCGCCGCGGAACCCGCCCTCCGAGGCGTCTATGACGTCGAGGTGGGGCTTCAGCATCACCTTCAGGCCGAGTGAATGCGCTTCGTTTATTATGCCGATCACGCTGGCGTCACTTGGAGTGCTGTCGGTGGAATATATCCTGCTGGTGGAGCATTTATCCTGGTACCATGTGGGTATTATGGCTACCCAGGTGGCGCCGATCTCTTTCACGACCTTTATGGATTCGCGCGAATTCTCGGAAGAGAACGCATTGCTAGACCACGTTACATAGCACATGCCCTTCTGAAACTCGAAAGCCGATTTTGGGGCAAACAATCCGGATCTGGAAAGGCCCATATATCCGAATACGGCGGCCGCCATCAGCAGAATTATAAAAAGTTTCGATTTATTCTTCATAATATTTGAGGTTATTATACAATAATACCGCTAAAAACACAACCTTTATGCGGATTGGCGACCGCGATAGAGCCAGCATACCCGGTTTGCCGTGCGGATGCAAACCAGGTATGCTAGTGGAAAACGCGCCTTATTTCGCCAATCTCACGTTGTCGATATATATCGGACCGGCGTATTCCGGCTTTTTGTTCGATTCGACCCTGACGGCCAGTTTACGCACGTCTTTGCGGAAGTTGTCGTCCACGATCGTCTTCTTCCAGTCCTCGCTGCCGGGGACGATGCTGGCGGATACCGTGACCCATTCGCCCGGGACGAGCTGCGTCGACCTTGCCTGCTCGGTAAATTTCCAGTTCTCACCTACCGTAAGGACCATCTTGCCCTTAAGTCCGGTCGGAGCCGTCTGCGGCACATATATGTCTACCGACACCGCCTTATAGGGCGTCCAGTCAAAATACTCGAAGTCCTCTACGAGAGCCGCGGTCCATACCTT
>CAZYZC010000119.1:0-4423 GCA_964650985.1 uncultured Planctomycetia bacterium
ATTATGCGGTATATGCCGTCGGGCCTCATCTCTTCATCTTCTCTATTAAAGAGCTGGTCGAGTAGCCTTTAAGAAACTTTATGCCGGCCACCCGTCCGCCGCGGGATCTGACAAAATCGCCGCCGACTATCTCTTTCGGCTTCCAGTCCCCGCCCTTCACAAGGACGTCCGGTTTCAGTTTCCTTATGATGCGCTCGGGGGTATCTTCGCCGAAAGAGACCACGTAATCCACAAAAGACAAGGCCGACAGTACGTAAGCCCTGTCGCGCTCCATATTGATCGGCCTGCCTCTTCCTTTTATCGCCTTCACCGAACGGTCGCTGTTTAGGCCTATAACCAGGACATCTCCCATGCGGGAAGCCCTTTCAAGATACGAAACATGCCCGGGATGCAGGATGTCGAAGCACCCGTTTGTAAAGACCACCTTGCGTCCTTTTGATCTTAATTTCTGAAGGATCCCGGATAGGGCCGCGGCGCTTTTTAATTTAGATATCATCTTCTATGAGCTCACAGATAATGTGTATGACGGTTATGTGCGATTCCTGGACGCGCGGGGTATCTTTCGATTCCACCGCTATTGAGATATCGCAAGCCTTAGCAAGTTCGCCGCCTCCCGACCCCGAAAGTCCGACCGTCTCCAACCCGAGTTCGCGCGCTTTTTTAACGGCGGCGATGACGTTCTTTGAATTACCGCTTGTGGATATGCCGAATGCCACGTCACCGGCCTTCCCAAGCGCCTCGACTTGTCTCGAAAAGCTCGCCTCGTATCCGTAATCATTGGCTATCGCGGTGAGAGCGGAAGTATCCACTGAAAGCGCTATCGCCCCCAGGGCTTTACGTTCTTTTTTAAAACGCCCTACGAGCTCGGCGGCGAAGTGCTGACTGTCGGCGGCGGATCCGCCGTTGCCGAACACGAGGACCTTGCCGCCCTTCTTAAGCGAGGCGATTATCACCCCGGCCGCGGAGGCGATATTGACGGCCTGTTCTTTGGCGACCGATTCTTTGACCGCTATGCTGTCCCGTATGGCTTTTAATATTCTGTTTTGCATGGCCTACCCGAAAAATGTCTTAGCCAGATCATACGACTTGGCGTCGACCGTCTTTAATGTTCCGACCGCGACCTGGATCGGCACCTCTTTTACCTCGGTGCCCTGGAGGCTTGCCATATATCCGAATTTCCTGGCGAGGGCGAGCTCCATGGCCTTCACTCCAAACTTAGTAGCGACCACCCTGTCGAACGCCGAAGGTGATCCTCCGCGCTGCAGATGGCCGAGGACGACCGAGCGTGTCTCGAAGCCGGTCTTCTCTTCTATCATCCTGGCGAGACTTTCGCCTATACCGCCCAGGATGACATGGCCGAAGGCGTCAAGCTTCTGGTCCTTGGTCACCATATCCTTGCCAAACTGCGCTCCCTCCGCGGCGACTACTATGGAATAGAGCTTGCCTCTCTCATGCTGAATTTTGAGAACGGCGCAAACTTCATCCAGGTTTATCGGGACCTCCGGTATCAGTATATAATCCGCCGAGCCCGCAATACCGGAATGAAGGGCTATCCAGCCGGCGTGGCGGCCCATGACTTCGACCACCATGACCCTGTGATGGCTTTCGGCGGTCGTCTGCAGCCTGTCGATAGCTTCCGTGACTATATTGATGGCGGTGTCAAAACCGAAAGTACAGTCCGTCCCGGACAGGTCGTTGTCTATGGTCTTGGGGCATCCGACGACGTTTATCCCTTTATTCTCTTTCACGAGTTTATTTGCCACTCCGAGCGTGTCCTCGCCGCCGACAGCTACCAGGGCGTCGAGCTTAAGCTTCTTGTAATTGTCGATGACCTTCTGGACATCTTCGGGTTTTTTATACGGATTCGTCCTGGAAGTGCCGAGTATGGTGCCGCCCTTCGGAAGTATATACTCCACCTTATCGAGATCGAGGTCCATCGTATCGATATTGACGAGCCCCTTCCACCCGTTCTTTATTCCTATTACCTTTATATTGCTCTCCGCAGCTTTTCTTACAACCCCTCTTATTACCGCGTTCAAGCCCGGGCAATCGCCTCCGCCCGTCAAGATCCCTATCCTTTCCATCTCGCTCTCCTTTATCTTAGTGCGAAGCTTCCCCAAAGGGCTAACTTACAACTTATAACTCGACTGTCTACCGACAGCCGCTAAAACTTCCCGTACTCTATCGTCCCTTTGAACTGCGGTGAATTTTCGTCCTTCTGCGCGTTCTTGGGCGGCTCATCTTTGTGGACTATCTTTACGACATGTACCTTTATATTTATCGGTTCTTCCACGCCGAGCATATCCTGGACACGGCTCTTAACTATGTTCTGTATGCGCTCGGTGGTCTCCGGTATGTTTATGTCGGAGAACAGGGTTACCCTGTTAATTATCTTTATGCCCTTCTTGCCGGCCTTTACGTATGGCCTTAACTCCTTTACCTCGGGCAGCTGCTTGATCGCGCGCTTTATGAAGTCCTCTATAGCCGTAAGCGATATCGTGACCTGGCCGTCGGGATTCTCGAAAGCTATAGTCCTCTCTCTCTGAATCTTGCCTATCGTCAGCTGTACGACCATCGCGCTTATCAGGATCAGGAGCGCGCCCGTTATGCCGAGTATGAGCCGGGTATTCGCCGAAGCATATATGGAGGCCACCGTATCCGTTATGAGCTCCTGAGGCACTATATTCAGGGCCATAACCAGTAAGAGCGCGGCTATCATAAGGAACACCAGCGTGTAAAAGAAAAGCGTCAGTCCTCCGAGAAATCTCATATCTTCCTCTCTTTCTCATGGTTAATTTTCGCGTGGACCCCTTCCACGACTACATCCACGGCCGAGAGAACAAGTCCGGTCATCTTCTCAACCGCGCGTTTTACGTTATCCTGCACCTCGTCGGCGATCCTCGGTATGTCGGATCCGTACTCGGCGACTATCGATACCGACAGTTTCACATTCTCTTCGCGCATCTTTATCCGCACGCCTTTGGAGCAGGTCCTGCGGAACAGCGCCTCGTGCAGCGCCGTACCTATGCCTCCTCCCAGTTTGTGAACGCCCCTTACCTCCATTGCCGCCGCGGCGGCGATCGTCATTATAGCCTCGTTATTTATCCGGACCGCTCCCAGGTCTGTGGACCTGTTTCTTTGCAAAGATTCGTTCATCATAGGACCCCCTTTTTTTCTACTCCTTTACCTCAAACATCTTATCCACAAAATCCGTAGAGTACTTTCCTCTCAGAAAAGCCGTATTGCTCATCACCTTCCTGTGAAAAGGTATCGTCGTCTTTATAGGCTCTATGGTGAATTCGTCAAGAGCCCGCTTACATATGGCGACCGCTTCCTTCCTGTCCCTGCCGTGGCATATGAGCTTGCCGATCATCGAATCATAATAAGGCGATATCTCGTACCCCTGGTAGATGTGCGTATCGAGCCTTATCCCCCCTCCTCCGGGTATATTCAGAGTCGTTATCCTGCCGGGTGAGGGCATAAAGTCCTTATCCGGGTCCTCGGCGATTATGCGGCACTCTATCGCGTGGCCGCTGAACTTTATCTCATCCTGCTTGAATTTTACCTTCTCCCCAAAGGCTATCTTTATCTGCTCCTTTACGAGATCGATCCCGGTCACCGCTTCGGTCACCGGATGCTCCACCTGTATACGGGTATTCATCTCCATAAAGTAGAACGAACCGTCCTCGTCCAGGAGAAACTCTATCGTGCCGGCATTGACATACCCTATAGATTTGGCGCATCTTATCGCCGCTTCGCCCATGCGCTTCCTGAGCTTGGAATCGACCACCGGTGACGGCGACTCCTCTATAAGTTTCTGGTGGCGCCTCTGTATCGTACAGTCGCGCTCGCCCAGATATACGATGTGCCCGTATTTATCTCCCAGGAGCTGTATCTCGATATGGCGGGGGCTCTCTATGTATTTCTCTATGTAGATATTCGGATTGCCGAACGCCGCTTCTGCCTCTCTCTGGGCGGTCAGGAGCGCGCTTACGAGGCGCACGTCGTTATGGCATACCCTCATGCCTTTGCCTCCGCCGCCTGCTGCCGCTTTTACTATAATCGGATACTTAAGGTCCTTGGCGATCTTTAAGGCCTCTTCTTTCGTCTTTATAACGGTCTTCGAGCCGGGTATCGTGGGAACCCCGGCCTTCTTCGCAGTGTCCTTGGCCGCCATCTTGTCGCCCATCCGCCTCATATTGTCGGGGGTAGGCCCTATGAACTTTATCTTGCACGACTCGCATATCTCGGCAAAATGGGCGTCCTCGGCCAAAAACCCGTACCCGGGATGGATGGCTTCCACGTCCGTTATTTCCGCGGCGCTTATTATGCTGGGTATGTTAAGGTATGAGTTGGCGCTCGCCGCCGATCCTATACATATGGCTTCATCGGCGAACTTTACGTGCAGTGAATTTATATCCGG
>CAZYZC010000120.1:0-4421 GCA_964650985.1 uncultured Planctomycetia bacterium
GGCGCCAAGTCCGTATTTGATAAGAAGAAGGTTGTCCTCGTGCCGGACCATTTCACGCCCGCCAAGGATATGAAGAGCGCCAACCAGTGCAAGGTGCTCGCAAATTTCGCCGCGAAGTACGGTATAAAGAATTATTTCGAGGTCGGGAAGATGGGCGTGGAGCACGCGCTTCTGCCCGAGATGGGGATAGTGATGCCGGGTGACCTTGTGGTGGGGGCGGATTCCCACACGTGCACATACGGCGGACTGGGAGCCTTCTCTACGGGCGTCGGTTCGACGGATCTAGCTGCCGCCATGATAACGGGCGAGTGCTGGCTGAAGGTCCCGGAATCGATGAAGTTCATATTTTTCGGCAAGCTCAATAAGTGGGTCGGCGGCAAGGACCTGATACTGCATACCATAGGCGACATAGGAGTAGACGGCGCGTTGTATAAAGCGATGGAATTCTGCGGCGAGACGATCGAATTGCTCTCCGTAGAGGACAGGCTCGCGATGTGCAATATGGCGATCGAAGCCGGCGGGAAGAACGGCATAGTGGCCGCGGATAAGCTTACGGCCAAATATGAGAAGGCGATAAAAAACAAGACAAGAGCCGGCGCGGGTAAGTTCTATTCAAGCGACAAGGACGCTAAATACGCGTCGGTTAAAGAATACGACTGCAGGTCGATAGGGCCGCTTGTCGCCTGTCCGAACTTGCCGTCGAATGTAAAACCTGTCAAGGCCGTAAAAGACGTTTCTATAGACCAGGTCGTCATAGGCTCCTGCACTAACGGCAGAATATCGGATCTAAGGCTTGCCGCCAGGGTCCTGCGCGGTAAGAAGGTAAAACACGGCGTAAGGCTTATAGTCATACCGGCTACCCAGAAGATATATCTGGAAGCGGTGAATGAGGGGCTGGCAAAGATATTCATAGAGGCCGGCGGGGTATTTTCCACTCCGACCTGCGGGCCGTGCCTCGGCGGACACATGGGCATACTCGCCGAAGGAGAGCGCGCCATAGCTACCACAAACAGGAACTTCGTGGGTAGGATGGGGCATCCGAAGAGCGAGGTCTATCTGTCGAATCCCGCGGTAGCGGCCGCCAGCGCGGTCAAAGGTAAAATAGCGCACCCCGACGAGGTTATGTAATATGGCGCACAAAGGAAAAGTACATAAATTCGGCGACGATGTCAATACCGACGAGATATTGCCGGCCAGGTACCTGAATACCACCTCTAAGCCCGAGCTCGCCTCGCATTGCATGGAGGATGCGGATGCCGGGTTCGCGAAGAGGGTCAAGTCCGGAGATATAATAGCGGCAGGTAAGAATTTCGGATGCGGCTCGTCGCGCGAGCACGCGCCCGTATCTATAGTGGCCTGCGGTGTGTCGTGCGTGATAGCGGCGTCTTTCGCCAGGATATTCTTCCGCAACGCAATAAATATAGGGTTGCCCATTGTGGAATCTGAAGAAGCGTCGAATAGGATAAGGAATAAGGATGTAGTGAGCGTAGATACCGAGCGGGGCATAATAAAGAACCTGACCCGCAAAGAGAGTTACAGGTTCGAAAAATATCCGCTGTTCATGCAGAAGATAATAAAGGCCGGCGGGCTGATGAACTCAATAAAAAAGAGGGGAAGATGAATACAAAAGTTTACAAAATAGCGATCATTGGCGGTGATGGTACCGGTCCTGAAGTAGTTGCCGAGGGCCTGAAAGTCCTTAAGGTAGCCTCCAAGAAATTCGGTTTCAAATATACCGAAGAAGCTTTCGATTACGGCGGGGACAGGTATCTTAAGACCGGTAAGACTATAACAGATGAGGAGTTGGCCAACTTAAAGAAGTTCGACGCCATATTTTTAGGCGCGATAGGCCATCCGGACGTGAAGCCCGGTATACTCGAACAAGGAATACTCTTAAAAACGCGTTTTGCGCTGGACCAGTATATAAACTTAAGGCCGGTCAAATTATATAATGCCGCGTATTGTCCGCTTAAAGACAAGAAGCCGGGGGATATAGATTTTGTCGTTGTTCGCGAGAATTCAGAAGGCCTCTATAAAGGGATGGGCGAATTTCAGAAGAAGGGTACGAAGGATGAGGTGGCGATACAGATATCCTACAATACGCGTAAGGGAGTGGAGAGGTGCATCCGCTACGCGTTCGAGTTCACGCAGAAACGCAATAAACGAAAGAAGTTAACTCTTGTCGGTAAGACCAATGTTCTCACTCATGCCTGGGATCTCTGGCAGAGGACGTTTGACGAGGTAAAAAAAGATTACCCGGATGTCACCACGGATTACGCGCATGTCGATGCTACGACGATGTGGTTCGTGAAGAATCCGGAGTGGTTTGATGTTATAGTGACCGATAACCTGTTTGGGGACATCATAACCGACCTGGGAGCCATGATACAGGGTGGTATGGGGATAGCGGCCGGCGGCAACATCAATCCAAAGAGCGTGTCGATGTTTGAGCCTATAGGCGGATCCGCGCCGAAGTATACCGGAAAGCACGTTATCAATCCGCTTGCGGCCATATGCGCGCTTGGTATGCTTCTTGACAACATAGGTGAAGTTGAAGCCGCCAAGGCGGTCGAGAATACGGTGATAAAGCTGGTGAATACCAAAATAAAGAGTTTGGCGGCAGGAAAGATGGGATATACGACGGAACAGGTGGGAGACCTGGTAGCGGAGAATTTATGACCAAAAAGTACAACGTAGCAATAATGGGCGCGACAGGCGCCGTAGGAATATGCTTTCTTGACATACTGGCTGAAAGGAAGTTCCCGATAAAGAATCTGAAGCTTCTGGCTTCAGAACGCTCCAAGGGGAAGTCTTTAAAGTTCGCCGGGAAGCCGCATCCGGTAGAGGTCCTGACGCACGATTCCTTTAAGGGCGTAGATATAGTGCTCGCTTCCGCCGGAGCGTCCAGGAGCCTGGAGTTCCTGCCAAGCGCGGTAAAAGCCGGCGCCATATGCGTCGATAATTCGAGCGCCTTCAGGATGGATAAGAATGTGCCGCTCGTCGTCCCGGAGGTCAATCCCGAGATGATCAGGACGAATAAGGGCATAATAGCGAATCCGAATTGCTCAACCATACAGATGGTAGTGGCCCTGTGGCCCATACATAAGGCCGCCAGGATAAAGAGGATCGTGGTTACGACGTTCCAGTCGGTTTCAGGGGCGGGGCAGAAGAAGATAACCGAGCTTTGGGAGCAGTCCAAGGTATTTCTGGCGCATAAAAAGGTGACGCCGGTGGAACTTCCGCACCAGATAGCTTTTAACCTTATACCTCAGATAGACGTATTTCTCGCCAACGGTTATACAAAAGAAGAGATGAAGATGGCCAACGAGACGCGGAAGATTATGGGTGACGATTCTATCCGTGTGAACGCGACTTGCGTCAGGGTGCCGGTATTCTTCGCGCATTCGGAATCCATCAATATCGAGACAGAAAAGCCCATAAGCCCGAAGGCCGCCAAGGCCCTGCTGGCGAAGGCCGAAGGTGTTATGCTCATAGACGATCCCGAGCACGGCGCATACCCGATGCCGGTATTCGCCGAGGGTAAGGACGATACTTTTGTGGGCAGGATCCGAAAGGACGAATCGGTGACTAACGGCCTGTCGATGTGGGTCGTCGCAGACAATATCCGCAAAGGCGCCGCACTTAACGCCATTCAGATTGCGGAGCGATTGATAAAATAGAGAGTCAAGATATAGCCATGGTATTCCAAGGGGGAAACGTAGTTTCCCCCTTCTGGCGTTCGTCCCGCCAGATTTGCTTTGCAAATCTAATAGGCGGGACTCACTGTAACCCCCTTCCGTATATGTATAGGCTAGGGAAAGAGACGCGTGTTTCTTTACTAAGGGAAGGGAAAACTTTTTCCCTTCCCTTAGCTATCCTAACCCTTTTACATATGTGTCACCTTCGGTGACCTTAATGGAGCGTAGCAGGAAATTTTTCATCCCATTGACTGTTGGGCGTTGCTTCTGCGGCCCCACCTGTTTCAAAGTTTTGTCGGAGTAAAAAGGCTATCTAAGCCATGTGGGTTGAGCCGTATAAATTTTGCGATGGAATTCATTACCCAAACCTTTTTAACCTGCCGATCCTAACCAGATTAGAATAGCGTAATTAGATACACAAACCATAATAATCCTTAACGAGCAAAATTAGGCGAAGCCCACTGGCTTAGGTCAAGCCTTTTAATTCAGGGGAAGAGAATTGAGAAGGTAGGCCGCAGAAGCAAACAGCCAATCGATAGAGGGGTGAAAAATTTCCAGCGGAGCGGGCTATGCGAGGGGGCTTATTCACACTGTTAACAATTGCATAATGGTGATATAATATCATGATGCGCAATATAAAACTCACGATAGCCTACGACGGGACCGGATATTCGGGCTGGCAGTTCCAGAAGAACGGGTCTTCCGTCCAGGAGACGATCCAGA
>CAZYZC010000121.1:0-4388 GCA_964650985.1 uncultured Planctomycetia bacterium
CATCAAACTATCCGATGTTTCCCGATTGATTTCACAGGTATTATAAGACATCACCGATTTCAAAGAAACAATGAAGTATCTTAAAACCTCAAGGGCTACTCTTTATCGTTGGACAACCGAAAAGAAAATACCCGCGATTAAGATGGGCAAGGTGTGGAGGTTTAAAAAAGAACGCATAGACAAATGGCTTGATGATCAAGAGAATATCAAAAAAAGATAATAGGAGAGGTCATGAATAATAATGAAGAGAAGGGCGTAATACTTGTTGTAGATGACGAAAAAGAAGTAACCATGAGCCTGAAAGGCTTTTTTACCGCTTTGGGCTATGATATGCTCACAGCTCTTGACGGCAACGAAGCGTTAAGGGTCATAGGCTCTATAAAGAACCTCGACCTGATACTTCTTGACGTGAGGATGCCCGGTGTAGATGGTATCCAGATACTTAAGCATCTCCGAAAAATTAACTCCAAGGCAAAGGTAATCATAATAACCGCTTATGATAAAGAAGTTAAGGCAGAGGTGGAGAAAATCGGCATAGACGGCTTTTTCGCGAAGCCGATAGACCTGTCCAAGCTCATGGACAGGATACGTTATGTCATAGAGGATTCAAAAGATACAAGAGTCTATCCCACGAAAGATAAGGCAGAACCAGCGCTCAAACAAACACCCAGAGCCAAAATATTGTTTATTGAACCAAATCCCATAGTATTTGGGTTTACTTGCGGATTTTTCGCATCCGAAGGAATTATAGAAGGAGAATATGAGACAAAGGTCATCTATGGTGATATCGAAGGATTAAATCCTCTTTATGATTATCAGCCGGATGTCGTTATCATGTATGATTCCGTGTACAACATGAAAGATACGATGCAATTAGCGGAACTCATGATGAAATCAAGCCATAAGCCTAAAATGTTAATACTACATGGCCTTTTCCCGAAAACGGACTCTGAATTAAGAGAGCTTGAAAGAGAAGGAATAAAATTCTGTAATCAAAATGTTATGGATGACGAAGGCTTAAGAATCTCAAATCAAAAACTCACTGATTTTGTGGCCAAGGAATGCGTAAAGCTTGGGCTGGTGAAAAAATAGACAAGGAGGTTTTCGTGAGCATACAAACTGCTATTATTGATATTTTATCTGACCAACTTGGTATCGAAAAAGATAAGATTAAACTAAACTCTAAAATATCGGATGACTTAGGTGCCGACTCTTTGGACACCGTTGAAGTAGTGCACGTTCTCGAAGAAAAGTTTAATATGAATATTCCTAATGAAGAAATAGCAAAAATCAAAACTGTTCAAGATGTTATAAATTATGTCAGCTCCAAAAAATAAATAGAAACGGAGATAAATATATGCCAGGTAAAATATTCGAATTAAGGCACACGGTTTATTTTAATGAAACAAATGCTATGGGGGGCGTAGTATATTATTCTAACTATGTTAAATGGCAGGGGATGACAAGAGAAGACTATTTTATTAAAACTGTGCCCGAATGGAAGATTATTATGCAAGAAGTTGCAAAAGGTAATGTTAACATGATAACGGTAGAAGAGCATTCGTATTTTATCAAGCATGCTTTTTTTGGAGATGAGCTTATTATTAAACTCCAAACAGGGGATATCCGAAAATATAGCTTTAATATGATATTTGAAATAGCAAAATTCGGCACCGAAGAACCGATATATAAAGGTTGGCAGAAACTTGCCTTTGATGATTTTAAGGGGAAGTTTATTTCAATTCCAGAACCAATGCTACGGTCTGTATTAGAACATTCTACTGGGGAAGAGCATGTTCTTTATCTGAAGAGATACGAATCCGAACGAGCTAAGGTAAATAATAAAGCAAAATGATTTATTACGCATTAGGCTCATTCAGCATAGTTCTTTTTAACATCATACTCTGGATTCTTATACTATCTAACAAAAGGCGAGATAAGGTTGTATGGAGTTACATATTATGGTCAGCGGCTGTTTCTGGCTGGGCTCTAGGGTATGGAATTACTTTATCCGGATGGTTTGACAGGCCTACGACTTTATTTTGGAATAGATTTTGTCACGCTAATGCCTCCTTTATTGGGATCTTTTTTCTTCAACTTGCATTCGCATTAACTAATCAATTAAATATACGAAAGAAATACATGTTATTCATGTATTCTATTGGGCTGTCTCTCCTTGCTTTGGATTTTACCCCTTTATTTGTTAAGGATTTATGGCAAATGTCTTTTTTTAAATATCAACCGTTGGGCGGTCCATTTTACATTTATTTTACAGCTGTATTTTTTTATACAATTTTGAATGCTTTGTGGGTATTGTATCGAAGGATGAAAGAGGCAATCGGGAATGAACAGCAACAATTAAAAATATTTTTAATAGGAACTATAATAGGTTATGCTGGTGGTGCGACTTTATTTCTTCAGGCGCATAGATTGAATATTTTGCCAATAGGAGTCTTTTTTATTTCTTTTTATGTGCTATTTACCGGGTATGCAATATATAAATATGGATTCATGAATATAGAAGTTCTAATTAAAAAGACCCTCGTCTTCGCTTCGTTATTTACAATTGTTTTTGGCATATTTGTAGGAGTAACACTTTTATTGCAACAGCTCATCGGCGGCGCCAGTAATATTATAGGACTTGCCATTAGTTCTCTGATTATAATTTTCACGGTTCGCCCGCTTGAGATGGTTTTGGTCCGCATCACCGACAAATATCTCTTTCAAAAGAAGTACGACTACAAGCATCTCATCAGAGAATTTATGGATGAGTTAAAGACCATGGTATTGAATACCACTGACATAGCTCAGTCGACGGTAGATTTTCTTAATACCTCAATTCGTCCGGTAATCTCGGCTGTATTTATGTATAACAGATTCACGAGTCAATACGACCTTATCGCATCAAGCGATTTTAAGAATAAGGATCTGAAAATAGCAGGTAGCTCAGAATTTGTTAAGATATTAGGAGATACCGGGAAGATCGTTACTATAAAGAATAACAATAGATTGATGCTGTCTCAGGAGAGCACTCAGCTTATATCATTGGGCATAGAATTAATAGTGCCTCTTTTAATACACAAAGAGCTTATAGGTTTTGTGTGTCTTGGTAAGAAAAAGTCCGATGAAGATTATTTGAATGATGATACTGAAGCTTTGTCCGACCTGTCCGGCGCCTTATCAATCTCATTAAATAATGCCCAACTTTTTGACGAAAGAGCGGATGCGGAGAAGAGAGCATTAGTCGGCACAATCGCCACAGGTATAAATCATGAAGTAGGCAATCCTTTAAATATAATAACGATAAAATTGGATACGTTTCGTATATTGGCAAAAGAAGGTTTATTGGCGCATAAAACTAAGGAAGAAATTATAGAAGAGGTTAACAAGATAACAAAGGTTTGCCTTGATAGCGCTCAAAGAATAGCGGAGATAACAAGACAGGTATCAGAATTTGCGAAGCCGGATAAGAAGCTCATATTTGGCAAAGTCGGTATAAGCGAAGCGATTGATGAGACAATAGCATTCCTTAAACACGGAATGATTTTAGATAGTGAGAAAATAGAAAAAAGAATTGTATGCGAACCTGCATATGTATTGGCGGATAGAGGACAATTAAAGCAAATTCTATTTAATCTGATTAAAAACGCATCTCACGCCATTGATAAAGAGAAGGGCAGAATAATAGTAAAAGTCGATAAGAATAACAATGGTGAGATTGCTGTAAAAATTATTGATAATGGGCATGGTATGCCAAAGGAAGTTAGAGATAAAGTCTTTACTCCGTTTTTTACAACTAAAGAGCCGGGGCGGGGGACAGGATTAGGGCTCGCCCTGGTAAAAATCATGATTGACAGAAATAATGCCAAAATCAAAGTTGAGAGCGAAGAGGGGGAGGGAACAACCTTTACTTTAATCTTTAAAGGGGGTCTCTTATGACCAAGAAAATCCTTATATTAGATGATGAGAGCGAATATCTCACTTCCCTAGGTAATTTTTTGCAGGAATTCAAATTTGCGGTTTGTATAACAATGACTACCGCGCAAGCGCTTGATGCTATTAAAAAGGACAAGCCGGATTTAGTACTATTTGATTATAAGCTGCCTGATATGGACGGGGATTGTTTTCTTAAGAAAGCCAAAGAACTAAGCCCGTCAACTCCTTATATATTAATTACAGCTTGGAATGATCCTGCAGTATTAGAACGGTTTAAAAAAATGGGCGTCATAGACATAATTTTAAAACCGATTAATCTCGAAGAGCTCCTGAAAAGCATTAAAAGTATTCTTAAGGAATAGGAGGTTGCTGTGATGAAACTCCTTATGAAAAATAAAAATAGGGGACAGACACCTATTTAATTGACACTCCTATATGCTTCATGATAGTAT
>CAZYZC010000122.1:0-4388 GCA_964650985.1 uncultured Planctomycetia bacterium
GATGAAGCTCGGCGGGTTCGCCGGATACGGCGCGAAGTTCTATCTGCGTCTTCTGGGACTCGGGCTTGTAATAATAGGCCTTATAGTCGTGGTAGCGCTCGTGGCCGGTGTGATCATAGCCATAACGGCCCCCCTTAACAATACAGTGGTTACCGCCATAGCGGTGACGATAGCGATAGCGATAGGCGTAGTGGCAGCCGTGCTCTACTTTATACCGCTGACGCTTTCTCCGTACGCGCTGGTTTCGGACGATGCGGGCGTTATCGTATCGATGAAGAAGAGCCTTGCCATAATGAAGCCTATGGTAAAAGTGGCCAGGATTATACTCCTGTATATAGTATTGATATTGATCTCCCTCGGCGTAGGTTTCGTCGTGGGATTTTTAGTGGGCCTTATCGCCGCGGTATTGCCGCAGGCGGTCGGCAGGGTGTTGATGGCGGTGGCGACGAGCGTGATAAACGGATATCTCGGTATCGTCATGACGGCCGCGTTCATGGTATTCTATTTCGCTGTGGAGAAGGAAAGAACCGCATAGTAATTATAGGAAAGCAAAAGTGTGGGGGAGGTTTAAACCTCCCCTACACTTTTGAACGACTTCGATGAAAGATTTTGTTGAGATTCGCTGGCATGGCAGGGGAGGCCAGGGCGCAAAGACGGCCTCTCTTCTTTTTGCGGACGCCGCATTAGCTCAAGGAAAGTATATACAGGCATTCCCCGAGTATGGCCCCGAGCGCATGGGCGCTCCTGTGGCGACATTCAACCGCTTATCGACCAAGCCGATATTGCTGCATTCCGCGGTAAATAATCCCGACATAGTCCTGGTGCTCGATCCCACTCTCATGGAAGTTATAGATGTTACCGAAGGTATGCTGAAAGGCGGCATGCTCGTAATAAACGCCGCGCAGTCCCCGCAGGAAATAATGGGCGCATGCTCCGTAAAGAATAGCGATATAAAGGTATATACTATTGACGCCTCGAAGATATCGAAAGAGACCATCGGTCGTGAGATACCCAATACTCCCATGATGGGGGCGCTGGCCAAGGTAAGCGGGATTCTAGATTTTAAAGCTATGCTTGAGGATACAAAGCATAAATTGGAAAAAAAGTTTAAGTCCAAGCCCGAAGTTATAGAAGGAAATCTGAAAGCGATAGAGCGGGCGTATAACGAAGTTAAGGGATAGTTTAGGGAATAGGATATAAAAATGGCAGAGAAAAAAGAAAAACCGGGATGGAAGACGTTGCCGGAGTTTGACGTCATAGTTGGCGGCGGCACTGCCAGAGAGTTCAAGACCGGGGATTGGCGCAGCGAGCGTCCGATATGGATTCCCGAGAAGTGTATAAACTGCCTGACCTGCTTCATGTATTGCCCGGATTCCGCGGTGGTAGTGAAGGACGGCAAGATGGCGGGTTTTAATTATGATTACTGCAAGGGCTGCGGCATATGCATGCACGAATGCCCGGTGAAGGGGAAGGCCATAAAGATGGTCTCCGAGAAAGATGCGAAGAAAGGCTGTATCTAGTGGCAAAGCAGAATATTGTAGCAAGGACCGGCAACGAAGCGATGGCCGAGGCGATGCGCCAGATAAACCCCGACGTGGTCGCGGCTTATCCTATTACCCCTGCTACCGAAGTAGTGCAGATATTTGCAAGCTATGTTGCCGATGGGCTTGTGGATACCGAGTTTGTACCGGTAGAAAGCGAACATTCGGCGATGTCGGCCTGTATCGGCTCATCCGCCGCGGGTGGGCGCGTAATGACCGGGACTTCGAGCCAGGGGCTTGCCCTTATGGCCGAAATGGTATATATCGCCGCCGGATTAAGGCTTCCAATAATACTTGCAGATGTAAACCGGGCGCTTTCAAGCCCGATAAATATACACTGCGACCATTCCGACACCATGATGGTGCGCGATTCAGGATGGGTCCAGATATTTTCCGAGAACGCCCAGGAAGCGTATGATAATATGCTGCAGGCGGTCCGGATAGCCGAGACGGCAAGGATACCGGTCATGGTGACCACCGATGGATTTATAATAAGCCATGGCATGGAGCGTATTGAGATATTAGATGATGCTGCGGCAAAAGCCTTTGTCGGCGTATATAAGCCAAAGGACTGCCTGCTTAATTTTGACAGGATCCTGACGCTTGGCGCGATCGACCTGCAGGATTATTATTTCGAGCATAGAATGCAGCTTGCTGAAGCCATGAAGAATTCCAAATCCGTTATCCTGGACGTTGCCAAGGATTACGCGAAGGAGGCAGGCCGTAATTACGGATTATTCGAACTATATAAGATGGAAGACGCCAAATTCGCCATAATCGCTATGGGTTCCACGGCAGGTACCACAAAATTCGTAATTGATGGACTGCGCGCTAAGGGTTTAAAGGTCGGTTTGTTGAAACCCAGGGTATTCAGGCCTTTTCCAAAGGATGAGATAGCCGCGGCGCTTAAAGGAATTGACGCTCTTGCCGTGATGGACAGATCCGATGCGGTAAACGGGCACGAAGGGCCGTTAGCCGTTGAGATCAAGGCTGCGTTATATGATAATGGGTTGAATAAGCCGCTTATAAATTACATATACGGCCTCGGCGGCAGAGAGATAAAGACCGAAGAGATAGAGGCCATATATAATGATCTTTCCGAAGCCGCTAAAGGCAAAAAGAAGGATCGCGTGGTATATCTAGGTGTCAGGGAATAGTGCCTGCCGGCAGGCAGGCATAGGGAATAGAAAATGAACGTAAAAGAGGTTGTAAAACAGAAAGAGTTGTTCACCGGCGGGCATCGCGCCTGCGCCGGATGCGGAGCTGCGATAGTAGCCAGGCAGGTACTGATGGCGGCCGGCCCGAATACGGTAGTTGTGAGCGCAACCGGGTGCCTTGAGGTGGTATCTACGATATTTCCGTATACAGCCTGGAATGTACCCTTTCTCCATAGTGCTTTTGAAAATTCCGGCGCAACGATATCCGGAGTAGAAGCGCTCTACAGATCCTGGATGAGGCAGAAAAAGTACAATAAGAAGCTTAACTTCGTAGCTTTCGGCGGAGACGGCGGCACTTATGATATTGGGCTGCAGTCACTTTCAGGCGCCATGGAACGCGGCCACAACATACTTTACGTCTGTTATAATAACGAAGCCTATATGAATTGTCTGAGCGCCGATTCTATGATTATGACTAAGGAAGGCCTGAGAAAAATTACGGATGTGCGTGTAGGCGATATGGTATATGCGTTCGATCAAAATACCAATGAACCTGTTCTTAAAGAGTGCAGCGGTGTTTTTGATAACGGCGTCAAGGATGTGTATGAACTTTCTACGCTTCATCATTCAATCAAGGCGACAGCCAATCATCCGTTCCTGACAGTTCGCCGGAACGGCCGCGGTAAAAAGACCGTTTTTGTATGGAAGACGCTGGAAGAGCTATCGGTGAGCGACGAGATTGTAGCTCTTAAAAATGTTCCGCAGGGCAAGCCTTTTGGATTCAATTTCAAAAAAGCTGAGAAAGGCGATTACAAGGTCAACAAGATAAACGATGTAGATATACCGGCCAGTTCTTCAGTTGAGCTTATGAAATATCTCGGGCTTTATGCGGGTGACGGCTGGATCCGGCCAAAAAAGGCCGAGGTCGGTTTTGCGCTTCCGCAAGGCTCAGAAGGGCGGCAAGTCCTGATTGATGCGCAGGAGAATATATTCAAAATGCCGGTTAGCAGGATGGAAGAAAACTATGTCTACATAAACTCTGTTAACCAGGCCCGGTTTATAGATTCTCTGGGTTTTAATGGCGGCGCAAAAACTAAAACTGTTCCCGGATGGATGTTTGCTTTACCCGACGAAGAGAAGGAGGGCTTTGTTCAGGGGTTGATGCTGTCAGATGGCTATAAAACTGGAAACAGCTCTAGATACGTTTCAGCGAGCTTCGAGCTGCTCAAAACATTGAGATTATTGCTGCAGACCATGGATTACAGGGTGGGTAAGATTCACCGCCAGACTAAGCCAAAAGGTACGCACTGCGTCTATAGAGAGCTATTAAAAGACTCCACGTATGGGTATATATGTTTCAGCAGGAAGAAAAAGCCGAATATCGAGAAATATCCGAGTCAGTCCAGATACCGAAATGCGCTGATAGAGAATAAGTATTTTGATACGGAAAGAATAACAAAAATAAAGTTGGTTGGGAAAGAGCCGACCTTGGATTTAAGAGTGGAAGGGGAGCATAATTTTATTGCGGATGGGATCGTAGTTCATAACACCGGCGTGCAGCGCTCGGGTGCGACTCCGATGGGCGCTGATACTACCACCGCCCCGGCGGGAAAGATAAAGAAGGGCAAAGAGCAGTTTAGGAAAGATCTTACCGAGATAATGGTGGCGCACAAGATACCGTACGTAGCGC
>CAZYZC010000123.1:0-1718 GCA_964650985.1 uncultured Planctomycetia bacterium
AGGCCTGTGACAAGAACTTCCTCCTGATATCAGGCGATGACGCGCTAACGCTTCCCGTCATGGCGATAGGAGGCGTCGGTATAATATCGGTGGTCGCCAATATCATCCCCAGGGACGTCGCCGATATGTGCGGCGCTTTCGATAAAGGGGATCTGGAGGGCGCCAAAAAACTACATTACGGCATGCTCGACCTTGTGAAGGCGGTGTTCGTGGAGACGAACCCCATTCCGGTGAAGACCGCCATGGGGCTCCTCAAGATGTGCTCCCCTGAGATGCGCCTGCCGCTTTGCGAGATGCTGCCGGAGAACAGGGATAAACTGGTCAAGGCCATGAAGGAGTATGGATTAGTCGGTAGTCCGTAGTCGGTAGTCCGTAATAAATTTACTACAGATTTGAGAGGAGAATTAAATGATAAAACTATGCGTGAGCGGCTCAAAGGGCAAGATGGGCTCGAGGATCATCGAGATCGCGAAAGAGGGAAAAGGTTTCGAGGTGGCCGGTGAGTTCGATATGGGCGACGACCCTAAGGCCGCGATAGAGGGCTGTGATTGCCTGATAGAATTTACTTCGCCCGAAGCTACGATCGAACACCTTAAGGTGTGCAGGGAATTTAAGAAGCCCGTCGTAATAGGGACTACCGGATTATCCGCCGCGCAGATAGCCGAGATAGAGGAGGCGTCAAAAGAGATACCCGTGGTATTCTCGCCCAATATGTCTATAGGCGTCAATCTGCTCTTCAAGATGGTTTCCGACGCCGCCAGGGTGCTGAAGCATGGTTACGCCATCGAGATAGTCGAGGCGCATCATGAGCATAAGAAGGACGCCCCGAGCGGTACGGCAAAAGAGATAGAGCGCATAGTGAAGGACGCCGGAGCCGGCGGAGATGTGCGTATCGACTCCATACGCGAAGGAGAGATAGTCGGCGAGCACACAATAACTTTTGAGAGTGAACTCGATATGATCGAGATAACGCATAGCGCGAAGACGCGCGATATATTCGCCAGAGGCGCCTTGACCGCGGCGAAGTTCGCATCCGGAAAGAAGGCCGGGCTTTATTCGATGAAGGACGTTCTGGGGATATAAACGCCTTTGACTTTGCTTAGGGTTTTATCCTGAACTTGTCGAAGGACTGAGAATAATAAAAGGAGGCGTCATGGATAGCAATGCGGTGGTGACCGGCGGTTTTTTCACATTTTTTGTGGTGTTTGGGGCTATAGCGCTGTTCTTTTCGGGCATCAGGATCATAAGGCCGACCCGCAGGGGATTAATAGAAAAATTCGGAAAATACAGCCGTTTCGCGTCGCCGGGATTCCATTGGATAATACCGCTAATCGAGCGTATATATACCGTGAACGTCACAGAGCAGATGGTGGATGCCGAGCCGCAGGAGATAATCACTTTCGACAACTTAAACGCCATGGTCGACGCCCAGGTCTATTTCAGGGTCAAGTCGGATGAGGAGAACGTCAAGAAGTCTCAATACAGTGTCAATAATTATGAGTACCAGATAGTCAGCCTCGCCAGGACGACGCTTCGTAATATCATCGGGACGCTGACGCTCAAATCCGCCAACAGCGAGCGCGATAAGATAAATAAGGAGCTCTTAAGGACCCTGATGAACGAAACTGCCAGCTGGGGGCTTGAGATAGTGAGGACAGAATTAAAGCAGATCGATCCGCCGAAAGATGTCCAGGAGACGATGAATAAGGTCGTCAAGG
>CAZYZC010000123.1:1818-4366 GCA_964650985.1 uncultured Planctomycetia bacterium
AAGCAGATCGATCCGCCGAAAGATGTCCAGGAGACGATGAATAAGGTCGTCAAGGCCGAGAACGAGAAGGTGGCCGCGGTCGATTTTGCCACCGCCACGGAGACTGCCGCTGACGGCCAGAAGCGCGGAGAGATAAAGAAGGCCGAAGGTATAAAACGGGCCAGGATACTGGAGGCCGAAGGCGAGGCCGAGGCCATAAAACTCGTCAATGAAGCCGCGGAAGCGTACTTTATCGGAAACGCCCAGCTGCTGAGGAAGATCGAGATGGTTGAAAAATCACTTGAGCGTAACGCGAAGATAGTCCTGCCGCCGAATGCCGACCTGGTGAACGTGATAGGCGATATGGCGGGGATCCTTCCGTTGAAGCGCGAAGAGACAAAGGGAAAGCAGTAAAACGATGAACCCCGTTAGAAACATTAGCGGGGATGGAGGTTTCTAACGGGATGAAGATAGAAAGATCCGAAAGAATAAAGAAGCTCCCTCCGTATCTTTTTGTGGAGCTCGACAAGGCCAAGAGAAAGGCCCGCGAAGAAGGAAGAGATATAATAGACCTTGGTATAGGGGATCCGGATATACCGACGCCGAATTTCATAATAGACGCCCTTACAAAGGCGGCGCGCGACCCCAAAAACCACAGGTATCCGCTCGACCAGGGATTGCCGGAATTCAGAAAGGCAATATCGGCCTGGTTTATGAAGCGCTACGGGGTGTCGATGGATCCGGAGACCGAGATACTGCCGCTCATCGGTTCGAAGGAGGGGATAGCGCACATGCCGCTGGCTTTCGTAAATCCGGGAGATGCGGTCCTCGTGCCCGACCCGTGTTACCCTCCTTATAAGTCCGGTACGTACTTCGCCGGCGCCGAGACGGTATTGATGCCGCTGGTCGAAAAGAACCGTTTCCTGCCCGACTTAAAGGCGGTGAATCACGCCATACTTCACAAGGTCCGCATGATATTCATAAATTATCCGAATAACCCCACCGGCGCGGTTTGCGACAAGAAGTTTTTTAAGGACGTGGTAGATTTCGCGAAGAAGCACAACATCATAGTATGCCAGGATGCCGCTTATTCGGAGATGGGTTACGACGGTTATAAGGCGCCGAGCATATTCGAGATCGAGGGGGCAAAAGACGTCGCGATAGAATTCCATTCGCTCTCGAAGACTTTTAATATGACCGGCTGGCGCATAGGATTCGCCTGCGGAAACCGGGAGCTTGTAGAGGGCCTGGCCAAGATAAAGTCGAACATGGACTCCGGCGTATTCTTCGCGATCCAGTGGGCAGGGGTAGCCGCGCTTGCAAATTACGATAAGCATATAAGATCGGTCTCCAGGGTATATGAAGAGAGGCGCGACGTCCTGGTGGACGGCCTTGAGACTCTCGGCTGGGACGTTACCCGCCCTAGCGCGACATTCTATGTCTGGACCAAGGTGCCGCACAGGTTCACCTCGGCCGCTTTCTCGAAGGCCCTTCTTGAAAAGTGCGATATAGTGGCGACGCCGGGAAACGGTTTCGGGGAGAACGGCGAGGGTTATGTAAGGTTCGCGCTTACCGTCGACAAACGCAGGATAAAAGAAGCCGTGGAGCGCATAAAGAAGAGATTATGACAGTCTGTTACATCGGCATAGGATCCAATATGGGCGACCGCAGGGTCTATATAGAGGAAGCCATCAGGTCGCTCGGTAACACAAAAGGTGTCAGTTTAAAAAGGGTCTCTTCCATATACGAGACCGATCCTGTGGGCGGCCCGGCGCAGGGCAAGTTCTTAAACGGGGTAATAGAGATAGAGACGGCTCTCGGCCCGTCGGACCTATTGAAGGAGCTCGGCGGCATAGAGGCGAAGATGGGAAGGGTGCGCGGGGTAAAGGACGGCCCGCGTGTAATAGACCTGGATATATTGTATTTCGGCCTTGAGCGTATCGACAGCGCGGATCTCGTGGTTCCTCATCCGGGTATAAACGACCGTGAATTTGTGCTTAAGGGGTTGAGAGAGCTGGCCCCGCATCTTATCGAGATCAGCCTCACCGGCGGCGAGGGAGAATAGCGAAAGAGGAGAAGGCGCTTAAATGAAGGTGATAGACAACATACAGCGGATGGTGATGTTCTCCAAGCTCGCGAAGAAGGAATCGAAGACCATAGGGCTCGTTCCCACGATGGGGTATCTCCACGACGGCCATCTGAGCCTGATAAAGACGGCGAGGCAGCATACGGACGCGGTGGTCGTCAGCATATTTGTCAATCCGAAGCAGTTCTCACCCGGCGAAGACCTGGAGAAGTACCCCAGAGACCTTAAGAGGGACGAGGAGATGGCGAGGCTTGCCGGCAGCGACGTCCTTTTTTATCCTTCGGACGCGGATATGTATCCCGACGGCTACGCCACTTATGTCGACGCGGAGATTTTTGCCGATACCCTCTGCGGACGGGTGCGCCCCGGGCATTTCAAGGGCGTGGCTACCGTGGTGGCAAAACTTTTCGGAATAGTAAGGCCCGACATCGCCTACTTCGGCCAGAAAGACGCTCAGCAGTCGATAATCATAAAGAAGATGGT
>CAZYZC010000124.1:0-4337 GCA_964650985.1 uncultured Planctomycetia bacterium
TCAAGGACGGCGTTAAGCTATATGGCGGTTATAATTCTACCGGCACGCGGGATCTGGATAACTCATCAGGGACAAGTTATATCATAAGCGCCACCAATGAGCTTAATATGCTAACGGGCGTAGATAATGTGGAGATCAACGGGTTTACTCTCTATACTACAAACGCAAATGAAGGAGACATTTTTGGAATGCATACTATCAGAGCCGGTTCAAACGTTACCTTTATAAATAATGAATTTGGAGTGGCGGACTATCAAGAAGGCATAATTTTGACGGGCGGTAGCAATACCCTATTCCAAAATAACAAGTTCTACGGACTAGTGGAGAATACCGGCCAACCTGTGATATTTGAGGGAAATAACTTTTATACCGTTCAAGCCGAATCGACCTCACTCTACGCAGCTTTTGGCGGCGTAATAATATCGAGAAATAACAACTTTTGGACATGCGCCGGTTCATATGCTATCCAAGCTTTTATGGATGGCAATGTCACCTCTACGGGCGACTATATCGCGCCCGGCAGCTCAGGGATTAGAGCTGATTATTTTGGAGAGGAGTATGATGGAGTAATAACCATAGTATCTCCTTCGGATCAGACCAACGACACTCTAGTTTATGACCCTTTCAGGGTGTCTCAGATAGTCACTACGTCGACTTTTAATATAACTACACCATCCTCGATCAGCCAGCTCTCATCGGATTATCATTCAAATCTCTCAAACTACAACATCTACGGCCAATACGGCACATCCCCGTACGCAAAGATAGATTCGGGCGGCGCCCTGGCCTCAGCTATGGGTAATAATAATCTGGGCGGTATCCTTAAAGGCCTTCTTGCCAATAAGAATGCTCTCCAGACCGGCATGGGAACTCCTCTTAACGAAGCCGTAATAGGCCGGCTGGTAACTGAAACTCTTTCATCTTCAGTCGGCGTACCGAGCCTTATGGCTACAGAAGGCCGCATCCCCGATATGCAGATAGCCCTAGCATTAGCCAATATCCTTAAAAACCCCACCGAGGACCAGAAAGCCGTCCTTGATGCCGTAGAAGCGCTGCTCTTAGACATGAAGAACGTGAATGACAAGGCAGGGGCTAACCCTGAGCTAGCTAAAGCGGAATCAGACCTCCTTCAGATGGTGGCGTCCGTTCTCTTAGCCCAGGGTGTCCCTGACTTACTTAAGGCAGGAGATATAGAGGGAGTAAGGGGCATCTTCAAGGACTTGGGCCAGTCAAAGGACAGTATCATGCTTGATTACAACGAGTCCATAAAGCCCTACTACAACAGCATAGTAAAGGACCTGACGGCTAACTTCGCGATACTGCAGTTAAAGGGCATGCTCTCCAGGAAGATAACTGAAGAGGAATTAAAGAACCTGGAGCCCCGGGAGATAGACAGGCTCATCGAAAACATCCGCAAGGCTAACGATAAGTCTTTCGAGCTTCAATACATACTCCAGCAGGACGCCAAGTACCGTAAGTCCTACCTGGATCCGCAGAACAAAGCTCTTGAAGAAGCCATGAAGGCTATGCTGAATAGCTTCACGAGAAGGATAAGCGAGGCGCTTGAGGATAAGAGGTAGCTATAAAACGAAATGTTCGATTTATATGTTCGATTTATATGTTCGATTTATATTGACAAATACGGCTATATTTGTATAATGTCATCAGTGTAAGATTTCAGTTTTTCCTCTCTTGAAGCGGTAAAATCAGTTTCCTAAGAGAAAATTTCCCATAATATAATGTATATAGTAAGGTGTATATCCTGCAAAGCTTGTAACCTCATATAGGGCTTGCCGTTTAATGTCCAAGACCAGGTTATTTTTGATCGATGGTAATTCGTTCTGCTACAGGGCGTTTTACGCCATAAGGCAGCTCTCAAATTCCAAGGGGCAGCCTACGAACGCCGTGTACGGCTTTATCACTATGCTCAATAAGCTTATAGCCGACACAAAACCCGATATGCTGGCTGTGGCCTTTGATATGAAGGGCCCGACCTTCAGGCACAAGAAGTACGATGAGTATAAGATTCACAGGAAGCCGATGCCGGACGACCTGGCAGGACAGATGGCTTATATAAAAGAGCTTGTCGAAGCCTATAATATACCGATATATCAGATGCAGGGCTATGAAGCAGATGACGTGCTTGCTACGATAGCAAAGAAGGCCGAGGCCAAGGATATCGAGACCTTCATAGTAACAGGCGATAAGGACGCGCTGCAGCTGGTGAATTCCCATATAAAGGTCTATTCCACCCATAAAGAGGGGCTTATCTACGACGCCGCTAAGGTGAAGGAGGCTTATGGGGTCGGCCCGGACCGCATGGTGGACATAATGGCTCTCATGGGGGACGCGACGGACAACATTCCCGGAGTGCAGGGAATAGGCGAGAAGACGGCGGTGGAACTCATATCGGAATTCGGATCGCTCGATAATCTTTTGAAGAACGCCGACAAGATAAAGAGCGAGTCGAAGAGGAAGATCATACAGAACTGCGGGAAGATGGCGGTATTGAGTAAGGAGCTTGCCGTCCTCGATGCCGAAGTGCCGATAGATATAGATTTTAAAGGGCTTGAGCTTAAAGAGCCGGACCAGATAAGGCTCTTAGAGCTGTTTAAGGAGCTCGAATTCAAAACCCTATTAAAGAATATTACTCCGAAGGGAAAGCTCGATTCCGAATACACGCTGGTCGACGACGATAAGAAGCTAAAAAAACTCATAGGACATCTTAAGGACTCAAAAGAGTTCGTGTTCGACTGCGAAACTACGAACGTGGACCCGATGCTGGCCCGGCTGGTAGGGATATCCTTCGCTTGGGATATCGGGGATGTTTATTACATTCCGTTCAACAAATATCACGATGCCGATACGGTATTGGCCCTCCTTAAGCCGATATTTGAATCGGATGGGATAAAAAAGATAGGCCAGAATATTAAGTACGAGTATATCGTTCTTTGGAATTACGGGATAAAGTTAAGAGGAATATCGTTCGATACGATGGTCGCCTCATATCTTCTTAATCCGTCGAAGTCAAACCACAACCTCGAAGACATATCGTTCGACTACCTTAACCATAAGATGACGACGCCGATAGAAGAGCTGATAGGCAAAGGGAAAAACGCGATAACGATGGATATGGTCGACGTCGATAAAGTTTCGAGGTACTGCTGCGAGGATTCGGACGTTACGCTGAGGGTGAAGAAGGTCCTCGAAAAAGAGCTTTCCGCAAAAGATCTCGAGGAGCTCTTTTATAAGGTAGAGATGCCTCTTGTCGAAGTGCTGGCCATAATGGAAATAAACGGCGTATCTATAGATAAGGATTACCTGGCGGATCTGTCGATAGAGATGGAGAAGAAGCTCGATAAATTGACAAAGCATATATATAAGATCGCCGGTGAAGAGTTTAACATCAATTCCCCGAAGCAGCTTTCCAGGATACTGTTCGAGAAACTCAAGCTTCCGATAGTGAAGAAGACGAAGACCGGCATATCCACCGATGAAGAGGTCCTGACTAAACTCGCCCTGGAGCATAAGCTGCCCGAGTCGCTTTTGGAGTATAGGGAACTTTCGAAACTCAAGTCCACATATGTCGACTCTCTGCCGAACCTGATAAACCCGAAGACCGGCAAGGTACATACGTCGTTTAACCAGACGGTGACCGCGACGGGGAGGCTATCCTCCAGCGGCCCGAATCTGCAGAATATACCGATAAAGACCGAAGAGGGCAGAAAGACAAGGAAGGCCTTCATCGCCGAATCTAAAAATAATGTGCTCATCTCCGCCGACTATTCCCAGATCGAGCTCAGGGTCCTGGCGCATCTTTCAGGCGACGCGGAGCTTGCCACAGCGTTCAAAGAAGGACGCGATATACATACATATACAGCCAGCTTAGTATTCGGGGTGGATGAGAAGGATGTGGATCCCGGTATGAGGAATATGGCCAAGACCGTGAACTTCGGAATAATATACGGAATGAGCCCTTACGGGCTTTCTCAGAGCCTCAAGATAGAGGTAAATAAGGCAAAGGACTTCATCGACGCGTATTTTGAGAGATATCCCGGCATAAGGCTTTATCTGGAAGGGCTCGTCGCCGAAGCGCGGGAGAACGGCTATGTAACGACGATACTCGGGCGCCGCAGGCACATCCCGGAGATAAACAGCACCGACGGCCGGCTCAAATCCTTTGCCGAGAGGACGGCAGTGAACACCCCTATTCAAGGCTCCGCCGCCGATATAATCAAGGTGGCGATGATATCGATAAGCGGCACTATTGAAGGAATGAAGTCCAAGATGATAATGCAGGTGCACGACGAGCTTGTGTTCGACGTCCCTAAGAATGA
>CAZYZC010000125.1:0-4335 GCA_964650985.1 uncultured Planctomycetia bacterium
CGTTTCCGTCTCGATGCCGTCCCTCAGGGTCGAGGACATACTGAAACACCTGCCCGCGCTCGTATCCGAAGTAAAGAAGTCCGGCCTCACCTTCGCCCCGGAGGCCGGAAGCGCCAGGCTCAGGACGGCCATAAATAAGAGGATAGATATAGAGAAGCTGTTCCAGGCCGCGCGCGAATCGTTCAAGCTGGGATGGAAGAGGGTCAAATTGTATTTCATGATAGGGCTGCCGTCCGAAACCGACGAAGATGTGTCGGAGATAGTCTCCATCGTGAGTAAGATATCGAACCTGAAGAGGGAGATCGATTCCAGGCCCGCGAATGTGGCCGTAAGCGTGAACGCCTTCATACCCAAGCCCCATACGCTCTTCGAGCGTGAAGGCATGGAAGGCCCCGAAAGCCTGAACCGCAAAAAGGCGCTCTTACAGAGCGCCATCCGCTCGCGATCGATAGAGCTGTCCTTCCATGCGGTGGCGATAAGCCGGCTCGAAGCCGTATTTTCAAGAGGGGACAGGAGGCTCGGGAAGGTCATCCTGTCGGCATGGGGCCGGGGCGCCAGGTTTGACGGCTGGCAGGAGATGTTCTCTGCCGACCTGTGGTCGGGGGCTTTCGAGTCTTCCGGGATAGATCCTGATTTTTATTCCGCCAGAGCCCGCCCGAAAGAAGAAAAGCTCCCATGGGACCAGATAAAGATATGCTGATGCCCCCTCTAATTTGACAAGAGAGCATATATAATGTATACTTTTCATAAAATTATAATATTAACGAGGAGGGGACCATGAGTATATTTAAAAAATTGATGCTCGGCAATAAAGGCCTTCGCTACAAGCTGCTCATAGCTTTTAGCCTGATGTCCATAATACCGCTGTTGGCCTGCATGTACGTGATATCCAGCTATGTCTTTCCCCAGGTCGACAACCTCTTTTCGGTAAGCGTTGTAGTCATCGTTTCCATAATGTTGGCCGTATTGGGACTGGTCCTCGCCAGAGGGCTCGTCGACCCGGTCATAGATATGGCGATAGAAGCCAAGATTATAGCCAACGGAGAATACGACAGGAATCTGCTTGTATCCAGCGATGACGAAATAGGCACTCTCGCCGGGTCGATCAACATCATGACCCAGAAAGTAAAGTCGAATCTGGATGAGCTCAAGAGCTATAGCCAAAGGATGAGGGAGATAAACGTCGATATCCATAAAAAGGTAATGGCCTTATCGAGCCTTTTGCAGATAGGCGACACGATATCGGCGCATTCGATACAGATCGAGCCGCTACTATCACTCATAGTGGAACGCTCGGCGAGCGTACTCGACACAGGTTACGGCGTCTTCTATTCGGCGGCTAAGGACGGATCCGGCATATTCAAGGCGGGGATATCGTATAATATCGATACCGAAAAGCTTGCCGAGGTCACGATAAAAAAGGGCGGGCATGAGTTCCTCGACCGGACCCTCGAGTCAAGGGCCATAGTCACCGTCGATAAATCCGCCAAGCCGTCAAAGGAACTGGAAAGCTTCAGGTCCGCGTATAACGTGAAGAATTTTCTCGTGATACCCATATATTCCGGGAGAAGCGATCTGGGCATCCTCTTTGTAGGTTCGAGAATAGACGATCTGAGATTCAAGGACGACGACATAGAACTGCTGAAGGTCTTCGCTAAACAGGCGACCATAGCGATAGAGAGCGACCTGTTGTCGAAGAAGACCGACCAGCTGGCGGTAAAAGACGATCTTACGGACCTTTATAATAAGACATTCATAATGGGCAGGCTCGAGGAGGAGATCAAGCGCGCGATATTCTACCAGAGGCCGTGTTCTTTCATAGCGTTCAATATAGACGACTTCAGGAAGTTCCGGGATACGCACGGGGAGCTTGCCGCGGAGGAAGCCCTTAAGAGGATGGCGAAGATATTGCGGGACAACCTGACTCCGGTAGGAAAAGCGGCCAGGGTCGGCGGCGACGATTTTGTTATGCTGCTGCCGGAAAAGAACAAAAAAGAAGCAAGCTTTATGGCCGAAGAGCTCAGGAAGAAGATAGAGACTACGAATCTGCTTCGCCAGGGGCAGGCATCTTTGACGGTAAGCTGCGGCGTCAGCGAGAACCCGATAGACGGGGCCACGGCCGAAGAGCTTTACAAGAAGGCGATGTCCGCGGTGAAGGAAGCCAAATCCCTCGGGAAGAACAGGGTAACGGTATGATCAATACGAAAGGGGCGAAAGAAGCGACATGGCTAATGATCTGAATAAATATCTTAAGATGATGGCCGAGAAGAAGGCCTCTGATATTCATATTACCGCGAACTCTCCGGTGAAGATAAGGATAGATGAGGTGCTCGTTTCGGCCGATGAGAAAGTTCTTAAGCCCGAAGATACAAAGGAGCTCGTCTACGGCCTGCTGAGCGGAGAGCAGATAAAGGCCTTTGAATCGGATCTGGAACTGGATATGGCTTTCGGGGTCAAGGACCTGGGGCGGTTCAGGGTCAACGTTTTTAAGCAGAGGGGGTCGGTCGCCGGCTCCATAAGAATGATCCCGAGCAAGATATGGTCTTTTGAGGAATGCGGCCTGCCGGTGAATGTCGCCCTATCCATGTGCAGGATGCCGAAAGGTCTCGTTCTTCTTACGGGCGCCACCGGAAGCGGTAAGTCTACGAGTCTTGCTTCCATGGTGGACTGGATAAATAACAACAGGGAGTGTCATATAATCACCGTAGAGGATCCGATAGAGTTCGTTCACGAGAACAAAAAAGCTACGGTGAATCAGCGTGAACTGGGCAGCGACACCCATTCGTTCGCAAATTCCCTCAAGCACGTACTCAGGCAGGACCCGGATGTCATACTTGTGGGGGAACTCAGGGATCTCGAAACAATAGAGGCGGCCCTTACGATAGCCGAAACGGGCCACCTGGTATTTTCGACGCTCCATACATCCGATTGCGTTCAGACGATTAACAGGATCATAGATGTGTTCCCTGCCCATCAACAGCAGCAGATAAGAACGCAGTTGTCTTTTGTGCTTTTGGGCGTTCTGTCGCAGCAGCTCATACCCAAGGCTAAAGGCCCGGGGCGCGTCCTGGCCACGGAAGTGATGATGGTGACGCCCGCCGTAAAGAGCCTGATACGGGAGTCGAAGGTACACCAGATATATTCCGTTATACAGACCTCGCAGAAGGACGGCATGAAGACGATGAACCAGTCGTTTTATGAGCTTTATCAGAAGAATCTAATAACTTATGAAGAGGCGCTCGAAAGGTCGAGCGATCAGGAAGACCTTAAGAGAATATTTAAAAGGTAGGGGGTTGTAATAATGCTTCCGGCAAAGCGCATAGTATCCAAACAGCTTGGCGAACTACTTCTCGAGAGAGGGATAATAAACGCATCCCAGCTTGAGAAGGCGCTCAAGATACAGAAGGAGAAGGGCGGCCTTATAGGGCAGATACTCGTCATGCTCGGTTTCGCGAAGGAAGAGGAGATCGCGCAGGCCCTTACCGTTCAGTACGGCTTTCCTTATCTTCCGCTGGAATGCTATGATATAAATCCCGAAGCCATAAAGATGATACCGGAACAGGTCGCGAAGCAGTACAACCTGATAGCTATAGATAAGATCGGCGACCTTCTTACGATAGCCATGTCGAACCCCCTGAATTTCCAGGCCACCGAAGATATAGAGATGATATCAAAGTGCAAGGTCCAGGTGTTCGTAAGCACGATGACGGACATATCTAACGCTATAAACAAGTACTACCAGAAAAAATAATCCATGGCGACAGGGCTAAAAGAGAAGCTCACAAAGATCCTCATAGATAAGAAGCTGATAAAAAAAGAGGATCTCGAGCGGGCGCTTGCCGTCCAGAGGGAGAAGGGCGGGTCGCTCTCGGATATGCTCGTGGAGCTGGGCTTCATCTCCAGGAACGACCTCATGGTGGTTTTGAGTAACGAGCTCGGTATTCCCCCCATAAACCTCGCCAGGTATAAGATAGACCCCAGCGTTATCAAGTTAATCCCTAAAAAAGCGGCCAAGAGCTACAGGATAATGCCGATATCGAAGATAGGCAACACCCTCGTGGTGGCCATGGCCGATCCGCTGAACATATTTACGATAGATGATATAAAGACCCTTACGGGTTTTAGTTTGAGCCCGGTCATAACGACCGAGAAGGATATAAAGGAAGCCTTGAGCCTCTACTACGACGAGAGCGCCAATATAGCTATAGATAAGATAATAGACGACATGAAGACCGACGGCGATATCCGTCTGCTCAAGGATTCGTCTTCCGATACCCAGGTTTCCGCCGAAACGCTCAAGATGACGCAGGACGCTCCGGTGGTAAAGATAACGAA
>CAZYZC010000126.1:0-4323 GCA_964650985.1 uncultured Planctomycetia bacterium
CCGGAGTGCATACCTTTACCGCCACAAGCGCCACCAGTAAGACCGGCACCAGCGGCAATGTTACGGTTAATGCCGGCACCGCCTTAGATCATTTTACTTTCGCCGCCGCCAGCCCCCAGATAAGCGGCACAGCCTTTACCGGGACGAATACCTTAACCGCCCAGGATTCCGGCGGCAATACCATCACCGCGTTTGACGCCTCAGCCAACAATGTCACCATGGCCTCTCCGGAAGGCGGGACGATCAGCGGCCTCTCGGGTGTTAACAAGTTAACCGGCGCGGGAGATTTTGTAAACGGCGTGGCAAATTTAACAACCCTCGGCATGATATTTACCGGCACCGCCGGAGTGCATACCTTTACCGCCACAAGCGCCACCAGTAAGACCGGCACCAGCGGGGCGGTTACGATCACCACCGGGTCTGCCACAAAGATACTCGTGGAGACCAAAGTTGACGGAAGCGGTGCGGTCGTGACAGCCCAGTCGGTAGCTTTAGGCGCGACGGTCACAGGCTACGCCATCGCTCGCGATGCATCGAATAACTTCGTAGAGAATACAGCGGCTGACTCCTGGAGCCTGCCGACCAAGACCGGAGGCGTGGTCGATGGAGATCTGGTAGCCGCAGGCGATAAAAAGAGCGCCGTATTTACCGGCCATGACGCAGGCACCGGCGTGATCCATGTAGTGAAGGCAGGCCTCACCTCGACCGACTCCGGCGTGCTAACCGTGACCACTGTACCAACGGTGATAAGCACGGTCTATGATCAGGCCAGTCGCAAGCTCACCATAACATTTAACGAGAAGATAAATATCGCGACGTTTACAGCCGCTACATTAGGCAACCTTTCCATACAGGACGGGACGACAACCATTACATTATCCGGCGCCTCAATCATCACCGCCGCGAGTTCCATCGTAATGGAGGCGACACTGACAGTAGCCGAAGACAGTGCGTTGTATGTCATAAGAGCCAATGCCCTTCGCCTAGTAGTAGCCGCTTCCTGTGGCATAAAGGATCTGGCCGGTAACGAGCTCGCCACGAACACGGACTATGCCCATTCCGCATATGTCGTTACATATAATACGGCCGCACCAACGCCGATAACAGGCACCTTAAAAGACTCGAAGAGCGGCCTTATAATAGCAAATGCCGCGGTGCAACTATATGACTCCGCAGGAAATTTAAGAGCCGAAACAACATCAGATAATAAGGGAAACTTCTCATTCACCCCGACCCCGAACATTCCTTCGGGCGACTATACCTTGAACATAACAAAATCGCCTATGTTCAAGAGCAAAACGCAAGCTGTTTCGGTAACGGCAGGGACCGCACTGGCAACAGGTGACGTTTTGATCGACCCATTCGGCATCGTTTATGATGCTGTTACGGGCAATGTGATACAGGGTGCCAATGTTACGATCTATACGGCCGGCGGCCTGATATACGGCGGAAGCCCTCAGCCGAATCCTCAAGTCTCGAGGGCCAACGGCGGCTATAACTTTGACGTGGCACCCGGGACATATTATCTTGCCGCCGCAAAGGACGGTTACGCCAATTATAGAGGCGTGATGTTCCAGGTCGTAAACCAGATTGTGGAGTGGAACATACCGATGGTTCCGGGCGGCAGTGAAGCCAGCTCCTATCTTTCCATAATCCATACAGTGAACAAGACTACCGCTTCCGTGGGCGATATCCTTACTTATACTATCACCGTCACCAATACTTCAAGCACCGTTGATGTCACGAGCGCTAACGTCTCGACGAGTCTACCGCACGATTTTAGATATGCCAAAGGCACTACGACCATAGATAAGGCATCACAGCCCGACCCTTCAAACACTAAATCACCGTCCTGGCCGCTCGGCACCGTAGCACACGCTGTCACAAAGACCATTACCTACCGCGTGATAATAGGCCCCGACGCCAAGACGGGTAAGAATAAGGCATATGCCTCGACCGCCGGTACCGCGCTGGGCTTTTCGACACAGGCTGGGCCGTCCACGGCTGTCGTAGACTTAAGGGACGGGCTCTTCGGTAAGAATGAGCTTGTGATAGGAAAGGTATTTAACGATAAAAACGGCAACGGCGTTCAAGATAAGAATGAGGAAGGGATTCCGGGCGTCGCGCTCATTATGGAGGATGGCAAAACCATCGTTACCGACGAGGACGGGAAATTTTCCGTCCCCGATGTATCAGTCGGAGTACATATATTGAGAGTCGATCAAAGGATGCTTCCCGGAGGGCCGCTCACGAAGGAGTCCACCCTGAATAAAAGCGAGAAGACGACGTACGAGGCGACAAAGATAAGAGAATCGCAGAGCAGTCAGTATACGGCTGGCGGAAGCGGCCAGTCGCCCTCTCCCATCATTGCGAGTCCGCCATCTGTTACCACGAACTTCCCGCCGTCATTAAGAGGGTCAATTCTTTCTTCGTCTAATGGAGGGTGCGAAGCACCCGAAGCAATCTCTAAAAGCGGGATTGCTTCGTCACTCACTTCGTTCGCTCCTCGCAATGACGAAAAACAAGCATTACAACACAGCCTCAATGACACAAATAACGCCAGTAACCTTATGAACCCTACAAACGGTCAAAACCCGGCAGGGCAGTCCCTGTTCTCGCAAAAACCGGTGTTATTATCAGGTGTCGAAACACAGCAATCCAATAACGCTACAAACCTCATGAATCCTATAAATGCCAATAACCCCATGAACAATAATTACACGCCACTCATTGAGCGCCGCACTCTCGGCGATTGGTCGAGGGACTCTCTATTCGGCGAAGAGAAGCCGGTAGCAGAGGAAGAGGATACCCGCGGTCTCCAAAAACAGGTCCTCGCTTATCGCCCGGACATCCCCAGGGTCTCAAAATTTTTCCGTGTCTATGAGACTCAAACCACGAAAGTTAATCTTCCTCTTAGAATCTTATCCGAGGAAGAGACCAAGATTCAACTCAAAGCCGATAGTAAAGAAAATCAGTTCATGTTGGTCGCGCTCGCCGACGGACAGCTCGGGTACATGGTCGCTTCCGGAAACCTTCAAAACCTGAAGGACTCGGGCTCAAAAGACAGCTCAAGCGATAGTTTCAAGAACAGTATAAATACCAATGGGACCCTGAAGGCCTATTTAAAAGGCAAGATACAGGGCAAGTACCTGCTGACGGCTAGATTTGACTCTACAAAAGATTACCAGGACCACCTGTTTGAATACATAAATCCGGAAAAGTACTACCCAATATACGGAGATAAGTCGACTCTTCTTAACGACGCCGACTCTCCGGAAAAGGTCTATGTGAGATTAGACAGGGCGGACTCTTACGCACTATACGGGAACTATTCCACCGAAGAATTCACGCAGACAGAGTTGTCAAAGTACTCGCGCACGTTAAGCGGCGCGAAGGGCCATATGGAAACAAAAGACTTCTCGTCAGCACGCGAGATAGCCGCCCAGCCGAACGTCAAGCTCGACGTCTTCGGTTCGGAGACGCGCCAGGAGAAGCGGGAGGATACGCTTTCGGGCCGCGGCGTATCGGGACCGTATTTCTTGAGCCGCAAACCCGTAATCGAATATACGGAAATTATCAGCATAGAGGTGAGGGACAAGTCAAGGACCGACCTTGTCTTATCCACCCAGGGTATGCAGCGCGATACGGATTACGAGATAGATTACGACTACGGTAAGATATTGTTTAAGAAACCTGTCCCTATATACAACGAGAACAATGACCCAGTATTTATAGTAGTAGACTACGAATACACGCCGCTTGTCAAGATCCTCCAGCATTACATAATGGGTACGAGGGGAGAGGTCGTATTCGATAAGGCCGCTCTGGCCAATCTCATCCAGAATTTTAAGGTCGGAGGCCAATTTATCGCTGAACAAAAAGATATGCAGTCGCTGCACTTAGGCGGCGTCGACGCGACGAGCGAGATATTCCCCGGCACGACTGTTTCGGGCGAATACGCCCGATCAGAAGATCTTCTTACAAAACCGGGCAACGCTTGGCGTCTCGCGGCCGATTCCAGGCTTTTTAATAACCGGCTCGAATTTCAGGGATACGCCGCGGAGATAGACCCGAACTTCTCAAATCCGATAAACGTGTCGGAGACGGCCGTCCAGAAATACGACGTGTCGGTAAAATTCATGCCGATAGAGAATGTTTCATTTATACTTGACCAGTGGAAGAGGCGCTCCATCATGAGCCATACCTTCGACCGCGACACCAAGATAGACGCCTACTACACCAAGGGCCGCTACATACTCGGCACCGGCTACGAATTCAGGGAATTCGAGGACGAGAAAGACCTCACTCCGCGCCAGACATCCA
>CAZYZC010000127.1:0-4317 GCA_964650985.1 uncultured Planctomycetia bacterium
ACGACGAGCGTCTCTATTCCCGCGTTTCTAGCGCGCTCCAGCGCAAAAGCGCCGGGCTTATCGCTTACGACAAGCGCTATATTGGCCGGGATATACCCCGAGGCGGTCTTATCTATTATCGCCTGCAGGTTCGTACCGCTTCCGGAACAGAGTACGGCTATATTCATATTACAGCACCGAGTTTATTTTGGCTTCGATCGCTTCCTTTGAATTCACCCCTGTTATGCGCGATATCTCTTTGCCGTCTTTGAAGAGGACGAGCGTCGGAATGTTCATGATCGAAAGCTCGGTAGCGATATCCGGGTTCTCGTCAACGTTTAACTTCAGCACGCTCACCTTGCCCTTCATCTCTTCGGCCAGTTTTTCCACAGTGGGGGCGATCAGCTTGCAGGGCATGCACCACGGCGCCCAGAAATCTACCAGCACCGGCTTATCCGACTTCAATATCTCTTTCTCAAAATTATCTCTGCTTAATTCTGTCACATTACCCGCCTTTCCGTTGTTTGACACCTACTAATATATAATGAAGCCGCCGTTAACTCAACAAAAAACATTGTCCGCTGCCTTATTTCTATGCTACACTCTTGGTATGAAAAAGGGTTTATTATATATTCTGGGAATAATCATAACGGTAGCGGCCTCATCCCTTCTTGGTTTGAATGCCGCCCAGTTGGCGTCCGTGGCCGGATTCTCTTCCATATTCTTCGGCGCCATCTTCTTCTGGCAATCGAGACTCACATTCGCCTTCCTCGGCGTCGCGCTCCTGCTGGCGGCCGGCCTGACCAATGTTCAGCATGTGGTGGAGTTTGCGGGACTCGATATCGTACTGTTTTTAATAGGAATGATGATAGTCGTCGGCTATCTGGAAGAGAAGTCTTTCTTCGAACACCTTATAAATAAGCTGATCGATCTGGTCGGGATGAACGGCAGGCGCCTGATGCTGCTCCTGCTCTTAATGGCGGCCCTATCGGCGGCGCTGGTGGACGAAGTCACATCGATACTGTTCATGTCGGCCGCGGTGCTCACCATCGCTTCGAGGCATAAATTAAACCCGGTCCCTTTCCTTATAATGGTGGTCTTCGCCACAAATGTAGGCTCCAGCGCCACGGTCGTGGGAAACCCGGTTGGAGTGATAATAGCTCTTAGAAGCGGGCTGACGTTTGTCGACTTCTTAAGATGGGCCGCGCCGATATCGCTCTGCGTTCTGTTAATGACCATAGGCCTCTTCTTCATCTACTACGCCAAATCTATACGCCAGCTGCATGAAGCTCTAAAGACACATAAACGCGAACCGCGGATATTCTCAGAGCCGGGTTCTGAAAAGAGATTCCATCGCGGCATCATGATATCCGGAATCTTATTCGCCTGTGTAGTGATCGGACTGGTATTACACGTCCATGTTGAAAAACTTCTGGGGCTTGAAAAGAACACCATGCTTCTCGGCACGGCCCTTCTCGGAGGAGCCGCCGCGCTCTTCTTAAGCAAAGACGAGGCGCGCAGCATAATAGAGCGTAAGATAGACTGGTGGACGCTCTGTTTCTTCCTCCTCCTCTTCGCGTCTGTAGGAACGCTGAAGTACCAGGGTATAACCGGTGTTCTGGCCGAAAAAATAGCCGGAGCGGCCGGCCATAACGTTCCGCTCCTTATGAGCATCTGCATATGGGCCTCCGGGATCCTGACCTCGGTAATGGATAATGTACTGGCGGTATCGACTTTCGTTCCTATAATAAAAGATATCGGCGCTATGGGCATACCGACATTCCCCTTATGGTGGTCTATACTCTTCGGCTCCACGCTTTTAGGTAATCTCACCATCATAGGATCTACGGCAAATATAGTCGCTGTAGGCGTTATGGAGAGGAGAAAGCTCGGGACCGTAAGTTTTGTCGAGTGGCTTAAGGTCGGCGTGGTGATCGCCATACCCCAGCTTATCCTGGCGCACATACTGCTCATGACGCAGCTTAAATATATGCCTAAGTAGGGCAGACGCTAATGTATTTATTGACTTTTATATGCCGGTATTGTATTGTGTAGATGAAAGGAATGAAACATGAGCCATCATAAAATTAATTGCTGCGAGACTTGCCAGGTATACTGGACTTGCGAGACCAAGTGGTACAGAGGAGAGAAGGGCGAAGAGAACATATGCTGCCCGGTCTGTAACTACTACAAGCTCTGCCTGACCAAGCTCGAAAATTCGAAGCGCCCTAAGGCGAAGTAGTTTTATCCCTGGCTTCCGCGACAAAGCCGACCGCCCCGCATAGACAAAAGAACGCGCCCGCGATCATTATCACCCACGATCTTCCTATATACTTTGCCGCATAAGCCGCGGCAAACATAGCCGCGATAAATCCGAGATGCATAACGACTTCCAGAGAACTGAATATTCTGCCCCTTAATTCTTCGGGTATGGCTTCGTGGGTAAGGGTATTGGCCGATACCATTATGGGACTGGCCGCCGCTCCGAGGAGAGCCGATACGACCCCCGCCGTAAACAGGTTAGGGCTATTTTCCACCACCAGAGCGAATACGGCGATCAATATGCCGCTGGCAATAAAACTATAGAAGACGACCTTGCGCTTGGGCGAGCTCTGCCCGAACTTCCCGTAAGCAATAGTCCCCATAAATAGCCCTATAACGAGAAAAGTCCCCAGGAATCCCAGGTCCCTTGTAGAGGTCCCGAAAGCCTGCTGCACAAATACTATTATGACGCACGATATGGCTCCCAGACCGGCCATGAAAATGAAGAATACCGATACTATGAAACGCATATCCTTGTACTTCCATATCGTCTTCAGGCCCTCGATGATGTCGCCCGCTATCGACCTTCTGATCGAACTGCCGATGGCTTCTGTCGTGGTTATTATGTCCTGCCTCACTTCCTTTATAGAGTGAATATGGGCGATCATCGCTATCAATGATGCCGATACGAAGAACGTCATGCTGTCTATGTAGAAACCTCCTATAGCCCCTATCGATTTTATATTGACTATGATGCCGGCGACTACCAGGCCCACGACATTGCCTATCATATACGTGGTACCTGAGAGCGTATTTGCGACCAGAAGACTCTCTTTCGGAACGAGGTCCGGTATTATCGCCATCTTCGACGGTATGAAGAACCGCGATATCGAGAATGTGAGGAATATCGCAAGATAGACAAAGAGTATCTGCTTCATCCCGATGAATAAAGGTATTGAAAGTATGAGGCAGCCGCGGAGGATGTCCGATATGACCATTACATTTTTGCGGTTCAGCCTGTCGACCCATACACCGGCTACCGGGCCTATTATGAATACCGGGATTATGGTGAATGATATGAGCTTTGCCAGAGCTATTTCGGAACCGGGATTCTGCTGATAGACGAGCGCGACCAGAGCCATCTGCGTCAGGCGGTCGCCGAAAGTCGATACGAGCTGCCCTATCCAGAGAAATAGAAAGTTCCTGTTAGACAGGACTTCACGAAATTTGGTCATGTGACGTTTATCCCCGGACGATCCCTATTCCCCGATTATCTTAATCAATACACGCTTTTTGCGCTGGCCGTCGAACTCGCCGTAGAATATAGCCTCCCACGGCCCGAAGTCGAGCTTTCCGCCGGTGATCGCCGCCACGACCTCGCGCCCCATTATCGTGCGCTTTAGGTGCGCGTCACCGTTATCCTCGCCGGTGAGGTTGTGCCTGTATTTGTCTTTTCCGTATGGCGCGAGCTTCTCCACCCACTTCATAAAGTCCTCGTGGAGCCCGCTCTCGTTATCGTTAATGAAGACCGATGCTGTGATGTGCATGGCGTTCACAAGACAAAGGCCTTCCTTCACGCCGCTCTTCCTGACCGCGGCGGCGACCTCAGGCGTGATATTCACTATCGCGTAGCGGTCCTTCGTATCCATCCAGAGATATTCGGTGTGTGATTTCATACAAGGTTATTCGCAAAATTAAATATTTCTATATGCCGATGGCCGGGGAGAAATAAGTAAAACGCCGACCTTTTTAATCTTTTTGTCTATTTCGTAGATAACTCTGTAGTCACCTACTCGATAGCGGTATAGTTTTCTATCCGAGCGGAGCTGCTTGATGTGCGAGCCTGAAAACGGGTTTTGTTCCAAGGCCTCAAAGCAAGAGTTAAATTTCTCGGTTAAATCGAGCGGGCATTTCTTGTAGAAATGTAATGCGCGGGACAAGAGTATTACATGGAACCTATCCATGCTTTACGCTTCTCCAGTCAGTCCCCTTTCCGGCATGGAACGCCCTGCGCGATTTCTTGATAGATTCTTTCTCGCTATGCGACAAAGAATCATCGAGCCTCTCTAAGAGCAG
>CAZYZC010000128.1:0-4276 GCA_964650985.1 uncultured Planctomycetia bacterium
GCCGATATCGCCTCGTCCTGGCCTATCACGCGCTTATGCATGGCCGCTTCCATATTTAGGAACTTATCCTGCTCCTTCTCCTCGAGCTTGACGATCGGTATCCCGGTCCACTTCGCAAGTATGCCCGCTATATCATCCGCCGTGACCTTGGGCTCGAACTTACCCTTCGAATCCTTCCACTCTTTCTTCGTCCTGGTGAACTCTTCTTTGAGCTTACGCTCCTCATCCCTGAACCTGGCGGCCTTCTCGAAGTCCTGATTCTTTACGGCGGATTCCTTCTCCTGCTTTACAACCGCCATCTTGTCTTCGATATGCTTCACGTCCGGCGGCGCCGTCGTGACCGAGAGCCTCGCGCAGGACCCGGCCTCGTCTATTAAGTCTATCGCCTTATCAGGAAGATACCGGCCCGATATATAACGGTCCGAAAGTTTCGCGGCGGCCTCGACGGCTTCGTCGGTGAACTTCACCCTGTGGTGCGCCTCGTATTTATCGCGGAGGCCCTTCAATATCTCTATCGTCTCGTCGACGCTCGGAGGCTCGACGTTTATCGTCTGGAACCGCCTTTCGAGCGCCGCGTCTTTTTCAATGTGTTTCCTGTATTCCGTCAGGGTCGTCGCGCCGATGCACTGTATCTCGCCCCTCGATAACGCGGGTTTCAGGATGTTCGAAGCGTCTATGGCGCCTTCCGCGCCTCCGGCGCCGACCAAGGTGTGGAGCTCGTCTATGAATATCATTATGTCCGCGGAGCGCTTTATCTCTTCCATAACGGCCTTGATCCTCTCCTCGAACTGGCCGCGGTACTTTGTGCCGGCCACCATGAGCGCGAGATCGAGTATTATTATCCGCTTATCCCTCAGGATCTCCGGAACATTGCCGGATATCACCATCTGCGCCAGGCCCTCGACTATAGCCGTCTTGCCGACGCCCGCTTCGCCGAGAAGGACAGGGTTATTCTTGGTACGGCGGGACAATATCTGTATGACGCGCTCTATCTCGTTCTTACGGCCTATCACGGGATCGAGCTTCCCGTCCTTGGCGAGCTTTGTAAGATCGCGCCCGAAAGCGTCCAGGGCAGGGGTCTTGGCTTGCGAGGTCTTTTGCCCCATTTCATAACCCGGCACTTCGGAACCGAGGAGGTTCATTACTTCCTCTCTCACTTTTTCAAGTTCCAGGCCCATATTCATGAGCACCTGAGAGGCCACGCCCTCGCCTTCGCGTATCAATCCCAGGAGAAGATGTTCGGTGCCTATGTAGTTATGTCCTAAGGATCTTGCTTCGTCCATGGCAAGCTCTATGACCTTCTTCGCTTTTGGCGTGAACGGAAGGTCTCCCGATATTACGGTGCTCGGGCCCGGCTGTACAAGCTTTTCCACTTCGATGCGTATCTTCTCCGGGCTCAGGCCGAAACTTGCCAGCACTGCCGCCGCGACGCCCTCGCCCTCCCTTACAAGTCCGAGAAGTATATGCTCCGTCCCGATGTAGTCGTGATTAAAACGTTTGGCCTCCTCCTTGGCCAGGAGTATCGCTTTCCTTGCTCTCTCGGTGAACCTGTTGAACATTGGCATGTCGCGCTCTCCTTAATAATGTTATCTGCGTTCCGTAGGACGTTAGCACGTAGGACGTTCCGACGTCCCACATCCCACGTCCTACATCACTTCAATTTTGACCGAATCAGATCCGCTCTCTTGATATCGCGCTCATTCGCATTCAGTGTCCGGCCGTCCAGTTCCTGCAGATGCGCCGGCTGCGACAATAAAAATAGTTCGTTAACGGTACGCCTGTCCATCGTCTTTACTATCCCCATATCGACCCCTAGCCTTATGGCCGAAAGGAGCGTTATCGTCTCATTCGAAGTTATGATGTGCGCGCTCTTTAAGGTCCCCATAGCCCTGGATATCCTGTCGACGAGCGCCTCTTTATTCTTCAGAAGTATGGTCTTCCGGGTCGAATCCTCCCTCGACACCACCTGGTTCGCTATCCGCTCAATATTATCTATCGCCTCTTCCTCGGTTATTCCCATGGCTACCTGATTCGATATCTGGAATATATTCCCGGTCGCGTCGGTGCCCTCACCGTAAAGTCCGCGGATATTCAGGCCCAGCTTCGCTATGGCCTGGAGTATCTTCCCGATCTGTCCGGTAAATACGAGGGCCGGCAGATGGAGCATCACGGAACCCCGCAATCCCGTGCCGGTATTTGTAGGGCACGCCGTCAGGTATCCCCATTTGGCGGAATACGCGAACGCCAGCTTCTTGGAAAGTTCAGTATCGAGCGAATCGGCTATCCTCCAGCACTCGCGTAAATTCGAACCGGAAAGGAGCACCTGTATCCGGAGGTGGTCCTCTTCGTTTATCATGACGCTTATCATCTCTTTGGGATCGACGACTATGGCTTTATAGTCCGCGTTCGCGGCGTGTTCCGGGCTCATGAGGTGGCGCTCCACCAGAAACAGCCTGTCTACTTCACTCAGATCCTTCAGCCTCACAAAAAGGGCGTTATTCAATGCCCCGGCCGGAAGGGCCGCGTCTTTTACGGCTACGAGCACGTCTTCGAGCCGCCCCTTATCCGCCCAGTTGGAGAACGGTATTTTGTCCAGGTTCCTGGCCAGCCTCACGCGCGACGACATGACTATATTAGCGCTCGGGCCCGTGCCTTTGAGCCACTCCGTATCCTGTTTTATGAAGTCCTTATAAGTCATGATTCCCGTTTAGGCTCCTTACCCTTCTTCTCCATCTCTTTTACCTTATCCCTGAGCCTCGCGGCTTCCTCGAAATCCTCGGTCTGTATAGCCTTCTCCATCCTGGCTTTGAGGTCCTGAAGGTTACGCGTATCCTTTACGGTCTTGCCGACCATGAGCGGTATCTTTCCGGTATGGCGGTCTGAGCCGTGAATTCGTTTTAAAAGCGGACCGAGCTGTTTTTTAAAAACTTCGTAGCAATCCCCGCAGCCGAGCCTCCCCACCTTCTTAAAATCCCGGTACGTGAAACCGCATGACGGGCACTTCACCGTCTCCAGGAGCTCCGGCTCCGTGGTGGAGCCGAGATCGGCCAGCCCCGCGAGAAGGTCGTTCAGCCCGAAGTGCTCCTCCATCTCGGTCCCTTTGTCTTTCGCGCAATCCTCGCAAAGGTTGAGCTTCGTCACCTTATCGTTTATTATCTCGGTCAGGTGGACCGTCGCCTCTTTCTTCTTGCAGACTTCACAGAGCATACTTTACCCCGTCGGTCTTCGTGAGCTCCTTAAACTCTTTTTCAAGTCTTCGCGTGATATCGCCGGGAACGCCCTTGCCTATCCTGCGCTCATCTATCTCCACGACCGGCACGATCTCCGCGGCCGTCCCTGTGAGAAAGACTTCGTCGGCGGCATAGACATTCTCCATCACGAGCATCTTCTCACGGCAAGGCATGTCCATGCGCCGGGCGATATCCATTACCGCGTCCCGGGTTATTCCTTCGAGGGCTCCCACATCCACCGGAGGCGTCATAACGACTCCGCCCTTTACGATGAATATGTTGTCGCCGGTGCACTCCGCCACAAAGCCGTCGTGCGTCAGCATTATCGCTTCCACGGTGCCGGATTTTATAGCATCGATTTTGGCAAGGATGTTATTCAGGTAATTGAGCGATTTTATCCTGCCGTCGAGGGCCTTGGGATGGTTGCGCCTGGTCGTCGCGGTAATAATTTTCAGCCCCTTTTGATAAAATTCTTCCGGATATAATGATATCTTGTCGGTGATTATAAAGACCGTCGCTTTGGGGCACTTCCTGGGGTCGAGCCCCAGGTCACCGGCGCCCCTGGTCACAACGAACCGTATGTAGGCGTCCTTTAACTTATTCTCTTTGAGCGTGTTTAACACGGCCTCCATAGCATCGGTCTTGGTCATGGGAACTTTAAGCTCTATGGCATCGGCCGAACGGTAAAGCCTGTCTATATGCTCCTTCAGACGGAAGACCAGGTGGTTATAGACCCTGATGCCTTCAAACACACCATCTCCGTATAAAAGGCCGTGGTCAAAGACTGAAACGACCGCTTTCTCTTTCTCCACAAACTTCCCGTTAAGATATATGCGCATACCCTCTCCGTATTATAACTTTTAACAAGTATATATAATAATGGATATTATGTCAAATACATAACTACGGTGGCAGGGGGGGTTGCGCAAAGTGTTCTAATCAGGCTAGATTCGGGCTACCTGACTATTCTAACCTGACTATTCTAACCTGGTTAGAAACTGTAATCTAAACCGTCCGCCCGTCTTTTAAGCGGATAGTCCTGTTCA
>CAZYZC010000129.1:0-4165 GCA_964650985.1 uncultured Planctomycetia bacterium
TGAAATGGTCCGGCACGAGGACAACCTTCTTCTTATCAAATACGGACTTGGCGCCCAGCCTCTCGAACTCCTCTATGGCAAGCGGAGCCGTGATATCGTTACCCAGGCATATATCGACTCTGGCATGAATAAACTCGCCCGGATGGACGGCCTTTGCCTTCGTGTGTTTTAGAAGTATTTTTTCAGTTATTGTATATCCCATGTATCTCCTATACGCTATCCGCTAAACGCTATACGCTGTTAGAGCTCCTTTAGCAGCGCTATTTCTTTGCAATTGGGAAAATACATGCACTTTATGCACTCGCTCCATATCTTATGCGGCAGTTCCTTCTTATCGATAATGGAAAATCCGAACTTTTCGAAGAAATCCGGCACGTAGGTAAGGGCGAAGACTTTCTTAACCTTGAGCAACTTAGCGTCTTTAAGACAGCACTCCAGCAGCTTGCCGCCGATTCCTTTTCCGGCGCGAGATTTGTCTACAGCAAGAGATTTTATCTCCGCCAGGTCCTCCCAATCGATGTTGAGAGCGCAGCATCCGTATATCTTTTTACCCTCTACATATACGAAAAAATTGCGTATACTCTCATATAGCTCATTCAATGAACGCGGCAGCATTCTCTCGCGCTTAGCGTAGTAGTTTACAAGCTTCTGTATCTCTTTTACATCTTCGACCGTAGCTTTTCTTATCGGCATAAAACCCCTTTTTGAGCTCATAAAAAACGTACCCCGCCGGTCGCACTTCGTGCTTGGCGGGGTCCCGCCAAGCATAAGCGATGGCGGGATAAAAGACAAGACCCGCACTTAGGGCCGGTGGCCCGGCAGGTCTCTCTACCGTGGGATATTATACCTAAATGAAACTCATATATCAAGTCCTTTGGAATCATTAATGTCAGAATCTTATGAGCTTCCTCCATATCAATGTCTGCCGCAATAATGCCAAGCCTCTTCGCAACCCTGAATATGTGCGTATCCACCGGCATCGTCGGTTTGCCAAAACTGAAGAGAAGCACGCACGCGGCAGTCTTTGGGCCAATGCCTTCTAGCGACTTGAGATAGCTAAGACCTTCGTCAACGCCCATACCTTTGAGTCGCGCAAGACTTATCCTGCCCTCTCGCTCTTTTATCTGCTTAAGAACGCCTATTATTCTGGCCGATTTTATATTCGCGAGTCCCGCGTGCTTTATGGCAGCGGCTATTGAAATTTTCGGTGTCCTCAGTACTCGCTCCCATGTTCCGAACCGCTTCTTTAGCGCCCAAAAGGCCGGCACCGAATTCTTATCGGAGGTATTCTGCGACAATATCGTGCGGACGAGCTCGTCGACCGGCGGAGTTCTTCTCGGCTCCGGAGTTCCGTAAGCCTTCCGAAGCAGCTTGGCGATCTTGCGTACCTTTGCTTCTTTCGTCATAAGCGTAATGGCGTAATGGGGACGGTTCTATTTATCCTTCGCCCTTCTTAGGAGCAACTATATAAAGGACATCCGCTTATGGATCGTAATTTACCTTCGCTTTAGAAATACATCTACGGTAATGTCCATGAGCATGCCCACTTTACTCTGCCAGTATTTCTTCTATTTTAAGCACAAAATCTTTAGCGTCTTCCAATATCCATTCCGCATCGTCATTTGTAAGCACTTCAACTCCGTATTGATCTACAACTCTATCCCCTTGCGCTTTTTCCAATGTATTGGCATATTTTTGTTCAAGCTGCTTCGCTCTCTTAATATAGGTTATATACTCAGGCTTTACTCTATCTCTTTTAACATAGAACTCTTTAAATGCCGCTATGGCGCAATAATGAGCCGTAGCGCGAATACCTATCTTAAACAAAGCCGCCAGGACAGCATGATACATTGCGTAATATCCACAAATGATAGTCCAGTCAAACAAATCGTTATCGAACATTATTTTCATCGCGCGCAGGTTACTGCGGGCTTTGTCGATATGCTGTCTTGCCCGTTCTATATTAACCGGTACCTTATGGAGATTTGGACGGCCTTCTTTTGGATGGAAGCATACATGCAATATTTTTTCTACATCTTTTGTCATTTATTCCCCTCTCTGACTAATTGCCAAAATAATGATTCGTTATAAAGAACGATCCTGTCGGTCCATAATTCGTGATAAAACTCCGTTTTTTTCTTGAGGCCTTCTGTGAATTTTTCTATTGTCGTAGAAATTGGACGGATTTCTAAAAGAGGGCTTACGTCTATCTTTGCCTTGTTCAGGATATTAATGGCATCGCTGTCTTTGTTGGAACTGACAGCCAATATATCTATATCGCTGCCCTTAACCCACTCACATCTGGCTACTGACCCGAAAAGGACTACAAGCTGGATTTGTCTTTTTGATAGCTCGATAACATTGGCGGTATATTTTTCTAACAGGCGGGCAATACTTTTATTTTTGCCGTAGAACGCCTTTTTCCTTTTTAGCTCTATATATTCGAAAAGTTTAAGCAAGTCTTCACTATCGAGATTCGGTTTGAATAAGGACATATTCGAGATGTCGCGCCTTTTAAATAAGTCGTCTTTTACAAATTGCCGCATGGTATCGTTAACGTTATTTAGCGAAACTTTGGACAGGCGGGAAATTTCCCGCAAGTGGATCTCATCCGCGGGATCACTAATAAAGACTTCTAATATCTTCTTTCTCTGTAAGGGTATCAGCATATAAACCTCATAAGTTGGTGTTCTATGGTATGGTTCAACTGTTCTATATTATGGTACACCGTGCTTGTATTGTCAACATAAAATTAAGGTAAGAGGTAATGGGGACGGTTCTATTTATTCTTTGGCCTCCCGACATTCAATCTTATATTCTTCACCCCGAATCGCTTCTCCATAACATGAATAAAATCATCCGCTCCTAAGAATAATTGCTTAAACGTTTTTTCCGTTATCCCCATCTTTTTATCAAGCATAAGATTCCGGTATAATTCCTGCCTATCTGTTTCCTTGGCCGCTATACCTTCGTATGCCGGATCTATATCCAAAAGACCGTCTTTTTGACCATAGGCGTAATAATTATAGCTTGAATGTTCATATAAACGCGGTGAATCCACCATCTTCGCTTTGACGGGATTACGTTCGATGTAAAGGCCGCAGGCGATCAAGTATTCATCCTTTGAGATAAGCAGGCTTTTAAACCGGTCCTGCCAAAAGTGGCCGGCATATCCGTATTTCCTCTTGTAATGGTTATAGTAGGCAAGATTGAGACGCTTCATAAATCGGGAAAGATTGGTCTTTTGGTTTGTTTCAATGATAAGATGGATATGGTTGGTCATAAGGCAATAATGATACAGTTTAAACGGATGCTCGTCTTTTAATTTTTGAAGGAGTGATTTGTATAAGGCAAAATCGGCAGCGGACAGGAAGATTTTTTGCTTGTTATTGCCACGGGCCAGAATATGAAAGACTCCATCTTCTGTATATATTCTAGCGATGCGCGGCATAAAAAATCCCCTTACCGTTTTGTATTTAACGACGATAAGGGATTTTAGCCAATCAGTAATATTATGTCAAGAAAATAGAACCGTCCCTATTTTCCTTTCCGTTCTCGCTGCCCAAAAGGCTATGCCCAGTAGTAGGCGCTAAGTTTTCCGTAGGAAAACTTAGCTGGGAAAATTTTACGTCCCCGACAGGCACACTCCCGAAGGCGGCCGCAACAAATGAAAGAGACGCTCGCGGAATGCGAGCGCCTCTAATTGATGCTGTTCTTTACTTAGTTTATAAGCCCTTCTTGATCATGTACTCGATTAAGTCTACGACGCGGCAGGAGTAGCCCCATTCGTTGTCGTACCATGCGAGAACTTTGAGGAAGTTTGAGCCTATCATCTTGGTCATCTTCGAATCTACCGTGGACGACGCGGGATAGTGGTTGAAGTCAACAGATACTACGTCTTCATCTGTATACGCAAGTATGCCCTTCAGCTTGCCTTCCGCGGCTTCCTTTAGCGTCTTATTTATATCTTCGACTGTTGCGTCTTTCTTAAGCGAGCACGTGAGGTCAACAACCGAAACGTTCACTACAGGCACCCTTATCGCAAATCCATCGAGCCTGCCTTTCAGTTCCGGTATTACGAGTCCTATGGCCTTCGCCGCACCGGTCGAGGTCGGTATCATCGATACCGCCGCCGCGCGGGCCCTTCTCATATCGGAATGCGGCA
>CAZYZC010000130.1:0-4162 GCA_964650985.1 uncultured Planctomycetia bacterium
TGTTCTTCGCGTCGTTAAGATCGTAATTGGGCATGTTCGCCAGCGCCAGGATATCCCCGGTGCGCGGATCCATCACTACTATGGACGCCCCCTTGGCGTTGAATTTTTTGAAAGCCTTAGTCAGCTCCCGCTCGGCTATGGACTGTATCACCTCATCTATCGTAAGAACGAGATTGAAGCCGTTCCTGGGAGGTATATACTCGTATTGGTAGGATTCCAGAAGTTTACGCTTCGCGTCCTGTGTCGACACCACCCACCCCGGCTCACCCTTAAGGTACTTGTCGTAATAAAGCTCCAGGCCCTCAAGCCCGTTATTGTCTATGTCTACCGTACCTATGACATGACAGCCGAGCTCCTTATCCGGATACGATCTTTCCGACTCCTGTATCATATCCAGGCCCTTGATCTTTAAGGCTTTTATGCGGGCCGATTCTTCGGGAGAGACTTTTCTCTTTATCCATACGAAGGACTTGTTCTTCGACAGCCTGTCATAAACAAAATCCTCCTCTATTCCGAGTATCCCGGAGATGGCGGCCGCTGTTTTCCTCTTGTCTACTATTACCCTGGGGTTGGCGAATATGGAATCGCTGTGGAGATTTATCGCAAGGACCCGCATGTTGCGGTCGAAGATGATGCCGCGCTTCGGGGCTATTTCGAGGGATACGGTATGCTGCTCATCCGCTATCTTCTTATAAAAATTATGTCTTATTACCTGGATATAAAACAGGCGCAGGACAAGGATCGACAATGAAAGGATAAAAAAAAGGAAGACGGCCAGTTGCCGCTTTCTAAGGATTCCGCTGTGCACGAATAAAGCTTCTTCTGTCCTTCGACTTTAGTTCAGGCTAAAACCCCGGGATCATCGAAGTGTTGTTATTCTCCGGCCTGATGAGCCTCGGCCTTAGATGTTAGAAAATCCAAAAATCCGAATACATTAAACTTTTTCTCAAATCCTACTGAATGCATATCAGAAATGCCCCGTTTATTTATGACATACGGCCGGGCCATCCTAACCACATCACCCTTCCTGGGAAAGGTTATATCGATATTTTTAGCCAGAAGGGCGCTCTCCAGCCTCGAGGGCGCTTCTAGGTTTTTAATATTATAACTCAGCTGTTCTCTCTGGTCAAGGATGACATTCAGCTTTTTCTCTTTTGTTTCTATAAGATAGCTCAATTTTACCAGCTCGACCTGCTGATGAACGTACATCAGGGAGGCCGCTGTAAAGATCGCTATAGGTAAAATTGACCTTAATAGTCTCATCGAATTTAAATCCTTTCCGCAACTCTCAGACGCCCGCTCCTCGACCTGGGGTTATCGGCCGCCTCAGCGTCCGTCGGCCTTACGGGCTTCTTTGTTAATATCCTGACAAGCCCGCCGGCCGAATATTCTTTAAACTTGTTCTTCACTATCCTGTCTTCGAGCGAATGGAACGATATGACGGCCACCCTGCCGCCCGCGTTCAACCTGTTCACTATCTGCTCCAGCCCATCCTTAAGCGCCCCAAGCTCATCATTTACCGCTATCCTTATGGCCTGGAACGTCCTTGTAGCCGGGTCCAGCTTGCCCCTCCGCCCTCCTACGGCCCTCGAAATAACAGACGCCAGTTCTTCCGTAGTTTCTATCTTCTTCTCGCGCCGGTGTTCCACTATCGCCCTGGCTATCCTTCTATAAAAACGCTCTTCCCCGAGATCCTTTATTATTCCGGAAAGCTCCTCTTCGCACAGCCTGTTCACCAGGTCCTTTGCGCTTATCTTAAGGCCCGGATCCATGCGCATATCGAGCGGGCCCGAATTTCGTATACTGAAACCCCGCGCCGCCTTATCCATCTGATACGAAGATATCCCGATATCGAATAGCGCGGCGTCGACCTTCGCTACCCCTTCGCGATCCAGCGCCTCACCGAGACGCCTGAAGTTCGTATTCACCAATTTAAAAGAACCGGTAAATTCTTTAAGTAACCCGCGCGCCCTCTCTACCGCCTCGGGATCGGCGTCGAAACCCAGAAGCATCCCTCCGGGAGTTATCCTCTTGAGTATCTCTTTCGAATGCCCGCCGCCGCCCAATGTGGCGTCCAGTACCGTCTCACCCGGTCTTAGGTCCAGAAAATCGAGAACCTCTTCAAGCATGACCGGCCGGTGCATCTTAGTACAGGCTGCCGGGCCTGCTGAAGGGAAGCATTCTTAATACCAGCGTATCTATGCCGATATAATCGGGCTCACAGTGCAGCGCCCTTACTTTCTTGAGCCGCTCTAAAGATGCATCGATGTTCGTTATAAATGCGTCGCCTTTCCTGCTCTTATTCGCATACTTCGAAATCATAAGCCTCGCACCTCATCCTTCCTGCAGCATCAGGTTTTGCGCTACGTCCTCAAAAGATTCCTTGGAATTAGCGTAGTACTCGCCCCAGGAGTCCTTTGACCATATCTCCATCCTATTGGACACCCCTATGATGACCACGTCCCTCTTTATGACCGCGTAATCCTTCAGATATTTCGGTATCAGTATCCTGCCCTGCTTATCGCATTCTATCTGGGCTGCTCCGGAAAAGTAGAGCCTGTTGAATTTTCTCGATTCCGGCTTCGTAAAAGGCATCGCCTTGAACTTCGCTTCCTGTATCTTCCATTCGTTCTCCGTGAACATGAAGAGACACTTGTCAAGGCCTCTGGTTATATAGAGCTTATCTATATCATACTCTTTGAATGACTCCCTGAACTTCGAGGGTATGATCAGCCTGCCCTTATTGTCTATAGTATGCGCGTGTTCGCCGTAGAACATGAGTCACTCCCCTTTACACCACTTCATACCACCTTGTGCATAAAGTATACACGAGCCCCTCCACTTTGTCAAGTCAATGCCTTTATTAGTAATTTTCTGGCGGGATTTTGTTAACCCGATGTCAACACCGGGTGTTGACATAACAGGTTAGTGCTATTACCAAAAGAAAGGGGTAGCGCTTTAAAGCGCTACCCCTTATTAACAGCAGGACCTGTAAGCCGAGTTTTGTCTATCCCGCGCTTTCCTCAAATAGTTGTCTACCTGAAGAAATTACGGAACGAGGCGATCATCTATCTGGAACGCGGATTGCTCCGCGCCCTCAAGCGACCTTACCCGACCGGACATCCGATGTGTACGGATAGAAGCGAGCAGCTTCTGGTCCTTCGACGCGGCCGCTTTCGCGGCCTTGCTCAGGATCATCCTGAGCGAAGTCAAAGGATGGTTCCGGTCCTATTTGGTCTTGCTCCGCGTAGAGATTACCTCGTTTCACCCCCGCGCTTTTATGCGCGGGACTCGTCTCTGTGGCTCTGCCCCCGGACCACTGGTCCGGGGTGGTCGGGGCTTTGTCCAGAATCAGAGATTCTGGATGGTTGGGCGTTTCAAGAGAAACGCCCAAACCTAAAAAACCCAGACCTATCCTCGCCTTTCGACGGACGGCAGTTAGCCGCTACGCTGCTCCATGGAGCTCGGACTTTCCTCCAAATCTGCGAAGCAGATTTGATGCTGAGGCAGCGTTAAGCAATGCGCCCTATGGAAGCATTGTAGCTGCCGAAGCACCTTCGTTTCACAGATTCAGCGATCACCCGGTCCTGCTTAGAAAATTTTTGTGAAAACTGGATTTTCCGCAGAAAATCCGTCCCGGATCGGAAGAGAGCCGATCCGGGAAACATTAAACGCCCGATAAATTGATTGCCTTGTTAGCGAGCTTATCCGCTTCTTTATTCTTGGAGCGGTCTATATGTTTTATCTCGAACGACTTGAAATCTTTCAGGATTTCGAGCGTTTGCCGGAAGAGCTCTTTCATCCCATCATCCTTCACCCGGTAATCGCCGTTAAGCTGTTTCACCACGAGCTCGCTGTCCATGAATACCGTTATCTCTTCCGCGCCCAGGCCGCCGGCGGCTTTGAGCCCGCGGATCAGGGCGCTGTACTCGGCGATATTATTTGTGGCCTCGCCTATGTACTCGGACAGCTCCTTCAGTATCTTTTTGCGATGATCCTTTATCACGACGCCTATACCGGCCGGGCCGGGATTTCCCCTGCAGCATCCATCTGTATACAGAGTTAGTTTTTTTTCCATGTCATCTTTCCCGTCCGCGATTCTATAGTTGACTTGCGGCGGGACCCCGCCGCCATGTCTATCTCACTCCTCAGGCGGGGCAAT
>CAZYZC010000131.1:0-4095 GCA_964650985.1 uncultured Planctomycetia bacterium
CTCGCGCGGGAGTTTCTGCCATATCTCCTCCGTCACGAAAGGCATCACCGGATGGAGCATCCTGAGCGACTTCTCGAGTATCTTATACAGTATGAGCTGGGTCGTCTTCCCGGCAAGGTTCGGCTTTGAGATCTCTATGTACCAATCGCAGAATTCGTGCCAAAGGAATTCGTATACGGCGTTTGCGGCTTCGTTGAATCTAAATTCGTCCAGGCACTTCGTTACGAGCCTCAGGGTGGTGTAGAAGCGGGACAATATCCACCTGTCCGGCAAGGAGAGATCGGCGGCCTTAAAAAAGACGCAGAGGTCGGCATGGCAGTCCTCCGACTTCATATTCATCAGTATAAAACGCGAGGCGTTCCAGAGCTTGTTCGCGAAATTACGGCCCAGTTCGAATTTCCCTTCGGCCAGGAAGACGTCCTGCCCCTGTGAGGTTATCGATATTATGCTGAAACGGAGGGCGTCGGTGCCGTACTTGTCTATCATATCGAGCGGATCTATGACGTTTCCCAGGGACTTTGACATCTTGGTGCCGGTTATGTCCCTTACCGTGCCGTGTATGTAGATGCTTTTAAACGGTACGGCCTTCTTGAATTCGAGGCCGGCCATTATCATCCTCGCCACCCAGAAGAATATTATCTCCTGCGCGGTTACCAGCGAATCTGTCGGGTAGAAATATTTAAGCTCCGGGGTGTCTTTCGGCCATCCGAATGTCGAGAACGGCCAGAGCCATGACGAGAACCACGTGTCGAGCACGTCCGGATCCTGCTCGATATCGGTTCCGCCGCACTTAGGGCATTTTTCGGGCCTGGTTTTTGAGACGATAACGCCGTCCCCGCCCTCCACGCAGCTTTTACAGTAGTAGACCGGAATACGATGCCCCCACCATATCTGCCTGGATATGCACCAGTCCCTTATATTCTCCATCCAGTCGAGATATACCTTTGTCCACCTCTCCGGATAGAACTTTATCTCTCCGCTCTTTACCGCGGCTATCGCCGGGGCGGCGAGCGGCTTCATCTTTACGAACCACTGCGGCGAAAGGCGCGGCTCTACCATCGTGTGGCACCTGTAGCAATGGCCTACGGCATGGCGGTGCGGCTCGGATTTTACGAAGAGGCCCCGCGCTTTAAGGTCTTCGATTATGGCCTCGCGGGCTTCAAACCTGTCCATGCCCTCGTAATCACCTCCGGCCGAATTTATGGTGGCGTCGCCGTTCATGACATTTATCTGCTCGAGGCCGTATTTTTGCCCCAGGCCGAAGTCTACCGGATCGTGAGCCGGCGTCACCTTTAGCGCCCCGGTCCCGAATTTAAGATCGACCATAGGGTCGAATATTACTTTGAGTTCGCGCTCCAGCATCGGCAGTATTATCGTTTTGCCTTTCAGGTGCTTGTACCTCTTATCCTTAGGATTGACCGCTACAGCCACATCCCCCAGCATGGTCTCGGGCCTCGTCGTCGCCACGATCACGAAATCATCCTTGCCGGAGCCTTTTATCGGATACTTGATATGATAGAGCATCCCCTCGACATCCCTGTGCTCGGATTCCTCGTCCGACAGCGCCGTCTGGCATCTGGGGCACCAGTTTATTATGTAGTTACCCCTGTATATAAGCCCTTTCTCGTATAATCTTATAAAGACCTCGAGCACGGCTTCGGACAGGCCCTCGTCCATCGTGAAACGCGTCCGCTCCCAATCGCAGGAGCATCCGAGCTTCTTCAGCTGCCTTATTATTGTGGATCCGTACTCCTCGCGCCACTTCCACACTTCCTCCACGAACTTTTCACGGCCGATATCCTGACGCTTTACCTTGTCTTTTGAGAGCTTGCGTTCGACAACGTTCTGGGTGGCTATCCCGGCATGGTCGGTACCGGGCATCCATTCGGCCTCATAACCCTGCATACGCTTGAACCTTATGAGAATATCCTGGATGGTGTTGTTCAGGGCGTGGCCCATGTGGAGTATGCCCGTTATATTGGGCGGGGGTATTACGATGGAGTAAGGCTTCCTGGAGGGGTCCGGCGATCCGCGAAAATAGCCTTTTTCCTCCCAGGTCTTATACAGCCTATCCTCGACCTCCTGGGGGGCGTATGCTTTGGGGAGCTCTTCCATGTCTATTCTATGAAATTAGCGAGGAGCGCCATCGCTTTTTCGTTGTCGCTCGTAGACAGGATTATCTTCGAGGAGCCGCCGTTCGAAGACGACGTCACATACAGGCATTCGATATCTATCTTGTTCTTTCCGAGCTCGGCCGTCACTACCTTCAGCGCCCCGGGTTTATTATAAATATCGACAACGACTACCTCGGCCTCCTTGACGGATTTATATTTTTTTGCCCGGAGCTCGGCGACTATGCCGAGGTTGGCGTTCGTAACGAGCCTCAGCTTTGCCGTAGAGCCGATCTCATATCCGGAAGCGGCATCTATATTCACGCCCTGGTTCGCGAGCATCGTGGCGATGTCGGCCAAAAGCCCGACCTTGTTTCCGGTCGTTATTATGATCTCTTCTCCGAGCGAAACATTCTTTATCATTGAGATCGTCCTTTCATAAAAAGTTATCAACAGGAGTAGGGCACCCTTAAGGGTGCCCCTACTTTGTGGATAACTTCGAATCTTTTAATAACTTGTACTCCACGGAGTCGACGAGCGCCTGCCATGAGGCGTCGATGATATTTTCCGAAACGCCTATCGTCCACCAGGAATCTTCCTTATCCTGCGACTGGACGAGCACCCTGACCCTGGCGGCCGTGCCCTGTTTTTCGTCCAGGACCCGAACCTTGTAGTCGGTAAGATGCATCTCGGCGACCCTCGGATAGAATTTTTTAAGGGCCTTCCTGAGCGCGCTATCAAGCGCGTTGACCGGGCCGTCGCCGATCGACGCGGTATGCTCTATCTCCTTGCCGACCTTGAGCTTTATGGTAGCCTCACTCGACATCTTCCCGCCCTTCCTCTTCTCTATGATCACCCTGAAGTCCTCGAGGTCGAAGAAGTCCTTAAATTTTTTCAAGACCCTCTTCATGAGAAGTTCCAGCGACGCTTCGGCGGCTTCAAAGTGGTAGCCCCTATTTTCGAGCTCCTGCATCTTCCTGAGGATCTCTTTTGACTGGGCGCCGTCCTTGTCGAGGCCCAAATCCATCTCCTCGGCCTTCTTAAGTATGGTCGACTTCCCTGAAAGCTCCGAAACCAGGAGCCTGCGCCTGTTGCCCACCAAATGCGGGTCGATGTGTTCGTAGGATCTTGAATTCTTGAGGATGGCGTTTATATGCACACCTGCCTTATGGGCGAAAGCGCTCTCGCCTACGAAGGGCTGATTGTCCGAAAGCTTCATGTTGCAGATCTCGGCGACAAACCTGGCGACCTCGGTCAATTCGGTCAGCGCGAGACTCGATACGCACTCCATCCCGAGCTTCAGTTTCAGGTTCGCGATTATTGATATAAGGTTGGCATTCCCGCACCTCTCGCCATAGCCGTTTATCGTGCCGTGCACCTGTATGCAGCCCGCCTGGACGGCGGCGATGGAATTCGCGACCGCCATCTCGGTGTCGTTATGGGCGTGGATCCCGAGAGGAGTCTTTACCGCTTTTGAAACCTCTTCGACTATCTCGAAGACCCTGGACGTGATCGTCCCTCCGTTCGTATCACAGAGAATGATCCTTTCGGCGCCGGCCTTTTCGGCCGAAAGGACGGCCTTGATCGCGTAGTCCCGGTTATGTTCGTATCCGTCGAAAAAGTGCTCGGCGTCGAAGAAGACCTTCTTCCCCTTGCTCTTCAGGAACTTTACAGAATCCGTTATCATCCTCAGGTTCTCGAAAAGATCGACCTTGAGAACATCCGTAACGTGCAGGTCCCACGTCTTTCCGAATATCGTAATATAGTCCGTGCCGGCGGCGACGAGGCCCTTAAGCACCGCGTCCTGCGGCGCCTTGGCATGGGCCTTGCAGGTCGAGCCGAACGCCACCAGGCGAGACCTTCCGCAGACCTTTAAGGATCCGGCCTTTTTAAAGAACTCCATATCCTTTGGGTTGGCTCCGGGCCATCCGCCCTCGACATACTGCACGCCGAGCTCCGCGAGCTTTTCGCAGATCTTCAGCTT
>CAZYZC010000132.1:0-4090 GCA_964650985.1 uncultured Planctomycetia bacterium
GGGATATCTGGACGCGACATCCTTAAACGCCGCCATGGCCTCTTCCAGAAAACCGAGGTTCTTGTAGGCCCAGCCCATCGAGTACAGGGCGTATCCCGCATACCCGGACGCCTGGTAATCCTCTATCACTTTCTGATAGAATTCGAGGGCCCTCTTCGGGTTATTCGTCTTGAGATATATTTCGCCTGTCCAGTACAGGGCCTCGTCCTGAAAACGGCCTCCGGCCGGCGCGTTCGACACCACCCCAAACTCATATAGGGCTCTCTGGTAATTATTCCTGTAGTAATAACACCGGCCGAGGGTTGCGTGCGCTTCATACAGATACCGGGTCTGGGGATGATCTCTTAAGAAAGCCTCCAGCCGCGACTCGGCTATGTCGTAAAAACCGTCGTTAAAGGCCTTCTTGGCAAAAGTGAAATCGGCCTCTTCCGCGTTATCCGCCGCGTAACCGTACGCGCCTATTCCCGATAACGATACAACCATGCAACAATACAACAATATTACAATAGCTTTTCTCACGATAGCGCCTCTTTTAGGTATTGACCGGTATATGATCTGGCGCACCTTGCCACCTCGCCGGGAGTTCCGGCTACAACTACGCGGCCTCCGTCGTCGCCGCCGTCGGGACCCAGGTCTATGATATGGTCCGCCGTCTTTATAACGTCGAGGTTGTGCTCTATTACGAGCACCGTATTCCCATGGCTCACGAGGGCCTGGAGGACCTTCAAAAGTTTATCCACATCGGCAAAGTGGAGCCCGGTGGTCGGCTCGTCCAGTATATAAAACGTCTTGCCTGTGGAAGTCTTTGACAGCTCCGCCGCTAGCTTTATCCTCTGGGCCTCTCCGCCAGAAAGGGTCGTAGCCGATTGGCCCAGCCTTATATAGCCCAGCCCCACCTCGCAGAGCGTCTTGAGTTTGTTTTTTACAGGCGGAACGTTTTCGAAAACACTCAGGGCCTCTTCGACCGACATATCGAGAACATCCGATATCGAACGCCCCTTATATTTTACCTCGAGCGTCTGGGCGTTAAAGCGCTTGCCTTTGCAGACTTCGCACTGAACATAAACGTCCGGCAGAAAATGCATCTCAATCTTCTTTATCCCGTCCCCGGAGCACGCCTCGCACCTGCCGCCCTTGACGTTAAAACTGAAACGCCCCGGCTTGTAGCCGCGCACCTTGGACTCCGGCAGGCGTGAAAATATGTCGCGTATCGGGGAGAACGCCGCCGTGTATGTGGCCGGGTTGGAACGCGGCGTCCTGCCTATGGGCGACTGGTCTATGACTATGACTTTGTCTATCAGGCCGGCGCCTTCTATTTTCCTGTGTTTTCCGACGGGTTCCCTGGAGAGGTAAAGCTTCTTTGCCAGCGCCCTGTACAATATGTCGTCGACCAGCGTGGACTTGCCCGACCCCGAAACCCCGGTCACGCAGACTAAAAGCCCGAGAGGTATCTCGACGTCTATGTTTTTTAAATTATGTTCCGTGGCGCCTACTATCCTGATGGCCCTATCTTTATCCCTCTTCCTGCCAGCCTCGGGCACATGGATCTTGAGCTCGCCCCTTAAGTACTTACCGGTGAGCGATTCTTTTGAACCCAGAATATCCTTTAACGCGCCCTCGGCCACTATCCTGCCCCCGTGCTCTCCGGCGCCGGGCCCCAGATCTATGATATGGTCGGCCGCCCTTATGGTCGCCTCATCATGCTCCACCACTATCAGGGTATTGCCCAGCTCCCTCAGCGTAACAAGCGTCTTTAAAAGCTTGGTGTTGTCCTTCTGGTGGAGCCCTATCGAAGGCTCATCGAGTATGTATATGACCCCTACGAGCCCGGAGCCTATCTGCGTAGCGAGCCTTATCCTCTGAGCCTCTCCACCGGACAGAGTTGCGCTCGGCCTATCGAGGGTCAGGTAGTCAAGGCCGACATTTATCATGAATGCGAGCCGCGACTTTATCTCCTTTACGACCTGTTCGGCAATCCTCTTCTCCGTCACCGTGAGCTTGAGGTCATTCAGGAAATTCGCGAGCGCTTTAACGGAGAAGGCGGTGACCTCGGCGATATTCTTTCCGCTTATCTTCACCGCGAGGCTTTCCGGCTTAAGCCTGGCGCCTTTACACGCCGGACACGGGGATTCCGACATGTACCTGTTTATCTCGGTCTTTATAAATTCGCTCTCGGTCTCCTTAAACCTTCTCTCGAGGTTCGGGATCACCCCCTCAAAGGCCCCCCAATCGTCTCGGTCCTTCTCGCCGTAAAGCACTATATCCCTTATCTCTTTCGGCAGGTCCTTAAAAGGCGTCTCTGCGTCGAAACCGTGCTGGCGCGCGAGCGAACGAAGAAGGCGCCTGTAATAAAGATAAAGCCCCTTGCCTCCCCGCCTCCAGGCGTCGACGGCGCTTATGACCGGTTTCGATTTATCTCCTATCACCAGCTCCGGATCTATCTCCATCTTGTTGGCGAGGCCGCCGCAGGACGGACAGGCCCCGTACGGGGAGTTAAAAGAAAATATCCTCGGCGAGATCTCCTCGAGGCTTATGCCGCAATCTGCGCAGGCGTATTGCTCGTTGAATAGTATATCGTCCTTTACGCCGCGGCCCTCGATACTTACGATGACCAGCCCTCCTCCGGATACGAGCGCCGTCTCCACGGAGTCCGTGAGGCGTTTCTTCACGTCTTCTTTTAAGAGTATCCTGTCCACTACTATCTCGATGGAGTGCTTCCTGTTCTTGTCGATGGGTATATTACCGCCGACCTCCATCACGTCGCCGTCCACGCGCACGCGGACGAAACCGTCTTTCTTGGCCTTTGCGAATAGCTCTTTATACTCGCCCTTCCTGCCGCGTATAAGCGGCGCGAGCACGAGTATCTTCGAGCCCTTGGGAAGCTCCAGGATGCGGTCCACTATCTCCTGCGAGGTCTGGCGCTTAATCGCCTTGCCGCACTCGGGGCAATGGGGCACGCCTATGCTTGCGAAGAGGAGCCTGAAATAATCGTAAATTTCGGTCTGAGTGCCTACCGTGGAGCGCGGGTTCGATCCGGCGGTCCTCTGCTCTATCGATATGGCGGGCGACAGGCCTTCGATATGATCGACGTCCGGCTTCTGCAGCTGCTCGAGGAATTGCCTGGCGTAGCTCGAAAGGCTCTCGACGTACCTTCTCTGGCCTTCCGCGTATATGGTATCAAAGGCGAGCGACGACTTGCCGGACCCCGAAAGGCCCGTAACGACCACAAGCTTATCGCGCGGTATCTCAAGAGATATATCCTTGAGGTTGTGCTCCCTGGCACCTTTTATGATGATGCGTTCGCTCTGCGGCATATATATAAGAATATTATCACATATACGTCCAACTTTCACCACAAATTGGCGCTGGCTTATGCCGACACTCTAATTAAACTTTTCGGGGCCTGCCGCGGGTTCGCCTTTTAGTACTCCTGCGCAAAGCATGGGGTTCATTATCGACAAGCATAAGCTCGTGGTATGTCTATATGCCCACCAGGATTGCCACCACATCCGACCCCATATATAGCTATCGCTTTTTTCAGCCGCAATCCTAGGTGGGCACCCCCATCCCATGCTTTGCTTGTCCGTGCTAAAAGGCTCGCCCGCGTCACCCAAAAAGTTTCTCTAGACGCTTCCTTTGGAAAATCAGCTGCCCAGAAGGCTATCCCCGGTAGTAGGCGCTAATTTTGCGTGGCAAAATTAGCCAATCTTAGAAGTGCTCGCTGATTTTCCTTCAAGTGGAGCGAGCTGATAAGGCGGTGTACTTTTGAGGACGCCGAGAGATGTGTGCCTGGCGGGGCGTCGAAGATCGCGAGCGGGCACGGGGCTGTCTAATAAAGGCGAGGCGAGCGAGCGATCTTCCGAGTAAAATTTTCTCGCCGGGAAAATTTTACGTCCCCGACAGGCACACTCTCGAAGGCGGCACAAAAGTACACCGCCATCTGCGAGCGGAATTATTTAACCGACTTCGAGTATCGACGCTATGAGGGATTTGGTATAAGGATGGACCGGTGAGTGGTAGATTTGAGAGGCTAGACCCTCTTCGACGATGCGCCCCTCTTTCATGACCGCGACGCGGCCGCAGAGGAACT
>CAZYZC010000133.1:0-4089 GCA_964650985.1 uncultured Planctomycetia bacterium
ATCGTTCCGATATTCACGTGCGGTTTCGATCTTACAAAGGCTTCTTTTGCCATAAATATTATTCTCCTATTTTGTTTTTCTATCCGTAGTACGTCCGCTCGCTTCTATTATACGGGCGGATATGTTTTTAGGCACTTCCTGATAAAAGGAAGGCTCCATTGTATAGGTTGCCCGGCCCTGTGTAAGGCTTCTGACTATAGTAGCGTAACCGAACATCTCGCTCAAAGGCGCCATCCCCCGTATCACCTTTATCCCCGGACGGTCGGTTATGGCTTCGATCTTGACTCTCCGCGAACTTAAATCCCCTATTATGTCGCCCATATAGTTCTCGGGCGTAGTCACCTCGAGGTTCATTATCGGCTCCAGGAGCACCGCTCCGCCCTGCCTCATACCTTCGCTAAAGGATATGGAGGCGGCCATCTTAAACGCGATATCCGAGGAGTCGACTTCATGGTAAGAACCGTCTACGAGTTTAACGTCGATATCGGTAACCGGATATCCGGCAAGCTGCCCGTTAAGAGCCGCTTCGATCGTGCCTTCTTTAACGGACGATATATATTCCCTGGGGATCGAGCCGCCTATAATCTTGGACTCGAAGACCACCCCTGTTCCCTTCGCGCCGGGAGCTATATCCATAACGACGTGCCCGTACTGGCCGCGGCCGCCGGACTGCTGGATGAATTTACCCACAGCCCTTGAGGATTTCGTGATAGTTTCTTTATACGCTACCTGCGGTTTGTCGACGTTTGCGCCCACGTTGAATTCGCGGAGCATCCTGTCCACTATTACCTCCAGGTGAAGCTCGCCCATGCCGCTTATGATCGTCTGGCCGGTCTCTTTATTATAATTTACCCTGAACGTCGGGTCCTCTTCCATTAACTTATTGAGCGCCATACCCAGCTTCTCCTGGTCGGCCTTGGTCTTGGGCTCGATCGCCATGGATATTACGGGATCCGGGAAGTGTATCGACTCCAGCACTATCGGCGCGTCCTCGTCGCATATAGTATCCCCGGTAACGGTATCCTTCAATCCTACGACCGCCAATATGTCCCCCGCCCTCCCGCAAGCCACTATCTCCTGCTTATTCGAATGCATCTTGAGGAGCTTGCCGATACGCTCCTTCTTATCCTTAGATGAATTATACACGTACTCGCTGCCCTTAAGGGTGCCGGAGTATATCCTGAGATAGGAAAGTTTTCCTACGAACGGATCGGACTTGATCTTGAATATAAGGCCGCAAAATTTCTCATCCTCATCAACCTTCCGCTCCACCGGCTCATCCGTTTCCGTGTTAATCCCCTTTATAGGAGGTATATCGAGAGGCGACGGCAGATAATCGTTGATCGCGTCCAAAAGCGGCTGTATGCCTTTATTCTTGGCTGCCGATCCGCACAATATCGGTATTATCTTTCCGGCTACAGTGGCCTTCCTTATGAACTCTACCAGCTCTTTAGGATAAATACCTTTTTCCTGTAAATAACGATCCGCCACGGTATCATCAACCTCACCGAGCTTCTCTATTAAATCGTGACGATATTTGCTGGCGGCTGCTTTAAGATCTTCGGGTATATCGATTATGTCAAAACCGGAATCCTCCTCTTCGCCTTTGTATACTATAGCCTTCATGTTTATCAGGTCTATAACTCCTTTAAAATTGCCTTCGGAACCTATGGGCATCTGCAGAGGCATCGGGTTAGCCATCAGCCTCTCCTTCATCTGCCCGATGACGTTATTAAAATTGGCTCCGGTGCGGTCCATCTTATTTACAAAGGCTATCCTCGGTACGTTATATTTATCGGCCTGTCTCCATACCGTTTCGGATTGCGGCTGTACCCCGCCTACCGCGCACAGGACTATGACAGCGCCGTCAAGGACTTTGAGCGATCTTTCGACCTCCACCGTAAAATCGACATGGCCGGGAGTATCTATAATGTTGATATTCTTATCTTTCCAGAAGCATGTTGTAGCGGCGCTCATTATCGTTATGCCGCGCTCCTGCTCCTGGACCATCGAATCCATTACCGCCGTTCCCTCATCCACAGTACCTATCTTGTAGGTCTTCCCCGTAAAGTAGAGCAGCCTTTCGGTGGTCGTGGTCTTTCCGGCGTCTATATGGGCTATGATGCCTATATTACGTATGTTGAGCAGCCGCTCGTTCGTGCTTTTAAGTTCCGTATTTTCCGCCATTACAGTGCTTTCCATTCCTACTAAATTTGTATACACAAATTTAGTGCCTCCTGCTGTCCATAGCCTTGCTCGGCTACTAAATCTGTATGGAAATGTTTCACATTTCCTAACAAATTTAGTGCCTCCTGCTGTCCATAGCCTTGCTCGGCTACCATCGATAATGCGCAAAGGCCTTGTTAGCCTCTGCCATCTTGTGAGTATCTTCTTTCTTCTTTACAGCGGGTCCCTCGCCCTTGAATGCGTCGAGGAGCTCATCCGCCAGCTTTATCTCCATCGGCTTGCCTTTTTTAACTCTAGCGAAATTACGCAACCATCTCATGGCTATGGATATTCCGCGCTCGGACCTCACCTCTATCGGTATTTGATAAGTGGCCCCGCCTATACGCCTGGGCTTTATCTCCAAAAGCGGCCTCGCGTTATCCAGCGCTTTCTGAAAAACATCAAGGGCGGGCTTGCCCGTCTTTTCGGCCATTATCTCAAAACACTTGTAAACGATATGCTCGGCCTTGGACTTCTTGCCTTGTATCATTATTATATTTATAAAACGCGACACCATAGCGCTCTTATATTTCGGATCCGGTATTACTTCTCTCTTCTCTGCCCTTCGTCTTCTCATCGTTTTTCCTTTACTGATTACCCATTACCGGTTACTTATTTTACGCTGCTTTTTTCGCTGCGCCGGCGGCCTTCTCTTTAGGCCTCTTTGCGCCGTATTTAGAACGGGACTTCTTCCTGTCGGCAACACCGGCCGTATCCAGGACCCCTCTTACTATATGGTATCTTACTCCCGGCAAGTCCTTTACCCTGCCGCCCCTGACGAGCACTATCGAGTGCTCCTGCAGATTATGCCCTACGCCTGGTATGTATGACGTGACTTCTATGGCGTTGGTAAGCCTCACCCTTGCGACCTTACGGAGAGCCGAGTTAGGCTTCTTCGGCGTCTGAGTCTTTACCTGAAGGCAGACTCCCCTTCTCTGAGGGCAGCCCTTGAGCGCCGGCGACTTCGATCTGTTCTCAAACTTCGCTCTTCCCAATCTGATAAGCTGGTTTATTGTTGGCATCTATTTGGCTACTTACCTTTCTTCTTCTTTTTTACTTCTTTTTTCCCGGAACCGGCTTCTTCGGTTTTTGCGGGAGCCTCGAGCTTGGGCTCTTTGGATTCCTCGACCTTAACTTCCTTGCCGGTCTCGTCGGCCGCGCTCTTGACCATATCTATATCCCTGTGGGACTTGAAACCCGTCCCGGCAGGTATGAGATGCCCCATTATTATATTTTCCTTCAACCCCCGCAGATAGTCCGTCTTCCCGCTGGCTGCGGATTCGGTGAGCACCCTGGTAGTCTCCTGGAAGCTCGCGGCCGATATGAAACTTTCGGTATTGAGCGAAGCTTTCGTTATGCCCAGAAGTATCGGAGTGGCGTTTGCCGGCTTGCCCTTCTTTTTAACAACCCTCTTGTTCTCATCGACATACACTATCTTGTCGACCTGCTGACCGGGGAGGAATATCGTATCTCCCGGGTCCTCTATCCTCATCTTTCGGAGCATCTGCCGCACTATCGCTTCAATATGCTTATCGTTTATATTTACTCCCTGCAGCCTGTAAACCTCCTGCACCTCGTTCACAAGATACTCCTGGAGCTTCTTGTCCCCGGATACCTTTAATATATCCTGGAGAACGACGGGGCCGTCTATAAGCTGCTGCCCCGCATAGACCTTATCGCCTTTATATACGTTCAGGTGCTTGCCGTAGGGTATGACATACTCTTTCTTCATCCCGGTGGACGACTGTATGACAACCCTCTTCTGGCCCTTCTTGGACTCGCCGAATTCGACTATCCCGTCTATCTCACTTATGATGGCCGGGTCTTTCGGGCGGCGGGCTTCGAAGAGTTCCGCAACTCTCG
>CAZYZC010000134.1:0-4062 GCA_964650985.1 uncultured Planctomycetia bacterium
AGCTTGCCATCATGAGGACCGATAGCCAGGTAGATCAGTTCAAGGCATTAGGCCTGGTAGCGCAAGACTTCACGCTGAGCCGTACCGATAACCTCAAAACAAACGAAACCAATAACCAGCAATTCATTAACGCGCAGCAGAACTATGAGATGATGCAGTATCAGGCGCAGGGCATCGATACCTCCCGCGGCATTGCCTTTGCCCGCAGAGATGCCTCGATACAGCAGTATAAGGCATACGGATTACTCGATAACGCTTATAAGTATGAGGCCGGCACCGGAATCCTCGATACGCTCGTCAAGAACTTCAACTTCTTCGCTGCCGGGGCGGCGTTAAGCTATATCAATCTCAGGGCGGAGTCGATGCTCGGCTCAGCGCAGCGTCAAGAGCTTGCCATCATGAGGACCGATAGCCAGGTAGATCAGTTCAAGGCATTAGGCCTATTGCGCGCTGATTTCGCGCTTGATAGAAACTTAATGGAAAATAAAGACATCGCAGATATGGAAACTCGTAAGGCTGATTTGGATCGAAGATATAAAGAAGCAAACGGTGAATTCTTTGTTGCCATGCAAACTTATGAAGCCATGACATTGAAGGGTCAGGGATTCGGTGATGGAACGGTGCGTAATCTTCGCACAGCCAGGGAAGAGGCGCGCGCCGCACAGCTCAAGGCATATGGACTCTTAGACGATAAGTTCAAATTTGAGACCGTAACGACATCCGGTTCAAAGATGTTAAATCTGATAGATGCGGCCTTAAATTACGTCATATTCTTAATCGCAGATAATACATTGAAAGCTGCAGAGCTCACTGGTGAAAAGATGCTCGGCAGCGCGGCAAGAGAGGAGCTGACGTCTTTTAGAGTTAACGCGCAAATTGCAGAATACAAAGCCCTCGGTTTGTTGGATGCAGGATTTGAATTAACAACCGATATAGACAGCAAAGAATTTGATACCGATGAAAAGTATGTAACGGCTTATATGGCGGCAAACAAAGATTTCTTTACCGCGCAGCTCAGATATGAGGCGGTCACGCTGTACGGCCAGGGTTTCGGAGATGGAACAATAGCGGGGCTCGAGCAGGCGAGAACAGATTCGAATGTGGTATTCTTCAAGTCGCGCGGATTATTGGCAGCGGACTATAAGCTCACTAAGGAGACGTGCGGCGAATACCTTGCCGTAAAATCTTACTATATAGATGTGGCGTCTCAGATATCCGCGCTTATGGTCCCCGGCCTCATCCAGTCACAGCGTGAAAGCAAAGCCATTTATCTGAAATCTGTCGGCCTTTCGCCAAACGGTTATGAAAATGGAGCAAAGCTGGAAGAAGTTTGCATGGCAATGGCAATGTTTGGAGAAAAGGCAATTGCCCAAGGTGTCGATGTAAAGAAGAATCCAACAGAACGATTTGGCGTAATGAGAATTAATGCTGCCAATCTGGTTCGTGAAGCCCAATATGGGGCTATCGGATTTACCAGAGAGCTCAACGAGTCCTATGGTGATTATTTCTTACGCGTAGAGATAGCCACGACTATACAGAAAGCCTTTGCGTTAGGTGTTATCGATGTAGAGGAGTATGAGATGTACTTCAAAGGTGGAACGTTACCCGCAGCCGACATGAGTAAATTGCTTGCAGTCCTGAACATGTCGGAAGATACCAAAGAATTGAAAGCGGCAAAACTTCAAGCTTTGAGTGCATTGATGAACAACACGGCGAATGGCTCTCTATATGTCTATTTACGGACGAAAGACTCGATGGCCCGCAGCGAACTCATTACGATTCTGGAGGGCACAGGTATTAATTATGTGTCCGGTTATAAAGTTAAAGAACCCACACCAAAGCAAGAATCGCGTAGAGAAAAAGGGGTGCGTGACCTTACTCGAGCCGGCCTGCCACGTACCGATATCTATGAAGTTGTTTCTTCGGAGGAGACCGAAAAAGAAGCGGCTTCGGCCAATATACATTTTATGTCTACCGAAGCGCTCCAAACCCTGGTTGACACATTGAGAATAGAAGCAGAGACCGGCATCGCTGTAGTAACGCGCGACGGGACAGTGATAACGGTTGATGTAGCGAAATATCTATCTACGAAGCAGGATCTTGCGGTAGCGGAATTTACCGCTATGGGCTATGTTCGATACGGTCAGACTACCGCAACTCCGGAGAACAAGGAAAAGTTTATTGAGAGGGCGCAGAAGAGAGAGACGGCCTTAATGTATGAGATCACCTACAGAATCGCAAGAAACGGATTGAATATAGACCAATACCTCGGTATGGCATCAGAAATAATCACGCAGCACAGGCTCGAAATGTACGGATTAGTGCCCGTTGATATGAGCGGACTACCGGATATGACGCTCGATAGTGAAATTGTAAACGATGTTATCAGGGGCGCAACAAAAGAATCTACCGGCGTTAATAAAGAGCAGATGAAAGAGTTAACAACATCATTAAGTGCGGCACTCGGAAAGAAGACCATAGGAGCCCTTTCATATAAATTATTGGTCACTGCGATGGCTCAGCTTGTGCTGGAAAGGACCGTCGCAGAAACCGAATTAGTTAATTTACATATAAGCGTTAGTGCTCTCTCCTCAAATGAGATGAAAGAGATCTTGCGGGCCAAGTCATTAGAGGCGTTTGGTTACATGATTCCCGATAGGCCCGTGATGGGCCAGGCAACCCATTATAATGACTATCTGAACGAGTATACCACCGCGCTCAATAAGGCGGAGATGAGCTATCGTGCCGCAGAATTTGAGGCCTATGGTTACAAGAGAGAAACAAAATCGGCGGTTGGTCTGTGGGGTGAACCAAGTTCTGTCCCGGAAGCCGATGCGGAATTTGTCAAGAGAATATCGGATATGAAACTTGAGGAGAGGAAGAGCTCCGGCGAAATTCAAAATGAGGTGATCGGCAAGATGATAGGCCTCGGTATCATAGCGGCAAGCGACGTAGCCGGGATGTCGAGCGGGTCATTAAAGGTAACCGCCAGCCTTGGCCAGGCGCTCCTGCGCAGAGCAGAGTTGGTAGCGGCATTGCCGGAATTCGCAAAAGAGGTCCGCAGAAAGTTCGAAGCGGTGATCGGGATCGACGCAATTGTAAAGGCTGCGATAAACGGATATGGCGGATACGGTTATTCAGGCTCCGAGGATATGGTAGATAGGTACCTCGGCACTAAGGAAGGCGCGGCATTAGCAGAGAAATATAAGACAGATAAGTGGGCTATCGGAGACAAATTACGCGCCCTTAGTAAAAATGAGGCAACATCAGAATACCAGCTAACGGACGGAGAGAAGGAGATAATCGCCAACGCGCTTGGTGTAGGAGAGTTCTCCAGAAGGGTTCTTAACAGGATAGAAAAACAGATGCTCATCGAAGGCAATATCTCGGGTAGATTTATAGACGGCTCAGTGAGGTTCCTGCTTCTGCGAGTAGCAAGCATAGGTGCAAAGCTAGAGAATAAAGAGGCGTTCAGAAACTTATCTAAATTGGTAACATATCAGGGCGCCGGCTGGACAGGCTTGGAGGATATTATAGATACGTATGCCAATGAATATCCGGAAGAATTGAAGGCTGCTCTTGGCAACAGAGCAGCATTAGCGAATTTGGGCAATAAAGATATAATCGGAGATGACCTTGCTTTTAATAGGCTGACCGATGCAGAAAAGACATTCATACTGAAGGTATTGGGATTGTTCGGCAAGCAAATAGATGGTAGGGAAGTTACCTATAAAGATGTGGAGGATCTGCGTGGCGTACTCGGAGAAGACGGAAATATAGACAATTTGAATGATGTGCAGGCATTTATGTTGGCAGAGATAATGGCAGCGAATTACCTGGTTAACTCGCCATCGACAGGAACATTCTTCGGGAGCCAAACGTTTGATCGCTACTACGGCGACGTCGGATTTACCTTAAATAACCTAAAACGATATGTCAGCTCAGTTAATGGGTATCTCTCAAGCATCGCTAATTTTGATGACCTGAACGAGCCATTGGTAGAAACTCATATTCAGACGACTGTAGCCGGGCTTAAAATGACCTGGCAGGAGCAGTGGTTTG